>CAZWPV010000015.1:8140-15677 GCA_964635485.1 uncultured Anaerolineales bacterium | reverse complement strand
GCGTAAAAAGTGAAACGTAATGCGTAATACGTGATTTGCGATTTGCGATTTGTGATTTGCCGGTTTTCATCTTTTGCGCGCGATGCGGACTGTGAACCCGACTCCCACAATGAGCAGACTGATTGTGCCCACGACCAGCCAGAGGGATGGACTCCACGGCTGCTGCACGATGAACCCATCCACGCCGACCTCGCCCGAGACGGCGGTCAGCACGACCTCGTGGCGCGCGCGCCCCAGGCCGCCGACCAACTGCACCGGCTCGTCACTCAGTTCGATGCGCCGGGGGGTGCCGCCGTCCACGCTCACCTCGATCTCGCCTGCGCCCGGGCCGGGCACCAGCGTCAGAACGGCGCCCTCGTATGCAAAGCTCACCGTCGCGCCATTCTCGGTCGCCCGGCGGTAGCCTGCCAATGCCAAATCGCTGACTCGCTGACTCGCCGACCCTTCGACTCCGAACCTACGGTTCGCGCTCAGGGCAGGTTCGCCTATTCGCTCATTTGTCCACTCGCCTTCATAGTCCAAGGCCCAGTGGTTTTCCTGGTGGTAGCCCGGATACAGCGTCGGCGTGAGGTCAGCGATGTACTCGCGCATCGCGTCGTAGACCGGCAGCGGCGTGAAATCCGGCTCGACCATGCGGAAATAGTACCAGGACTGGTTCCTCTCGGCGTCGGAGGGCAGCTTGAAGAACCAAAAGTTGACCACGCCCACCCACGGCCACTCCTCCATCGCCCGCTGGTAGGCCAGGGGGGCGTAGCGCGCCTGCTGCTCCAGCGTCACTAAGCCGTATCCGCCCACACCGCTGATGTTCACCGGATCGTTCGGCACGGCGTTCGAGTTCATCTCGCTGATCCACACCGGCTTGGCCGCGTCGCCGTTGGCGGCCATGATGTCGCGCACGTAGATCGGCCGGCCGAAGTTGACGTTGAGCGGTCTCATTCGGTGGTTGGTGGGACCTGACCAGAGCATATAGTCGTTGACAGCCATGACGTCGAAACATGCACCAGCACCGGCGTCGTACGTGCGCTGGAGAAAGACCAGGTCGTTCAAGCCCGTCCCCGGGCCCGGCCCGGGGTTGAGCGAGACGGTGGGGGCCAGCGCGCCGCTGATGATGACCGCATCTGGATCGGCCTCCTTGGCTCGGGCGTATCCCTCGCACAGAAGCTGGGTGTAGCCCTCGGGATCGACCGGCTGCTCGCCCCACTCGGGGTAGACGTTGGGCTCGTTCCAAAGCTGGTAATAGCGAATCCGTCCCTTGTAGCGCGCGACGACGGCGTAGACGTAATCGCCCCAGTCGGCCAGGTCGTCGGGAGGGGCGTAGGTGCCGATGGTGTCGGTCAGCGCGCGCGTCCAGGCGGGCGGGTTGCTCAGGCGGGGCACGACCTCCAGGCCGTACTGCTCGGCCAGGTCGACGATGTGATCGTACTTTTCCCAGGCAGAGCGGTGCGGCTCGTGCCGCCGGTCCTCGAAATCGCCCTTGCCGTGGATCTCGATGTCCTCCCAGGGGAATTCCTGGCGCAGCCAGTGGAAGCCCGCGTCGGCGATCATCTGCACCGAGCGCTCGCGCTTCTCCGGCTCGACCTCCTGGTTGAGGAAGACGTTGATGCCGAAGGGGTTGACGCCTGCGTGGGCCACGGTTGCTTCGGGGGCCGTCTGCGGCTGGGGATAGAGGGGGTTGGTCGCCAGCTGGGCCATCCCCTTCACCTGTCGCGGCAGCCCCTCCTCGCCGGTGTAGTCGAACATCCAGCCCTCCTCACCCCCCTCCCGCTCGCGGGTGGGGCCAGGGGGGGTAGAACAGGCGGGCAGAGCCAATAACGCAAAAACGGCCAGGAAGAAGATCAGCTTTCGCATCGCGCAGCGATTATGGGCGCCCTTCGGGCGCCTTGGCGCACCATCGGGGCTAGCTTGTGACACTCGTTCCAAATGACAGCGCACGCAGCGATTATACATCGCTTGGGCGGGGATGCAAAGGAGTTAGAAAGTGTACGTTAAGCCGGTTCGACCAACGCGGCAATGGCGTCGGGGATCGCGTCGGATTTCAGAAAGGCCCGCACCTCCTCGCGCGCTTCTTTGAACTGCTTGATGATCTCCTCGTCGGAGCCCTTGAAGCCGGCGACGGTGCGCTTGGCGCACGTGCAACAGCCCAACGAGGCGCGGTAGCTATCCAGGTCGCAGGTGAGACAACTGGCCAGCTTGATCATCAGCGACCCAAAAGCCAGCACGTCCTCGTGTCCGTCGGGGAGCGCGGCCACGCGATCGACCAGCTTGGCCCACTTGTTACCGCGCAGGTCGCGCAGTTGGGGGATGCAGCGGGAGGGGAAGAGAATTTCACTGTCCGGGTACATAGGTCCTCATAATCATAGCGGAATAAGTTGGTGTAATAATAACACAAAAGAGGACCGTTTTCAAGGAGTTCGCACACATCAGCCGCTCTGTCGAAGAATCAGCCAGATCTCTTTCAACGTGGGTCGCTTGTCGTAGATTAGCAGCCCCACCCGGAACAGCTTCGATCCGGCCCACAGCGCCGCCGGGATGGAGAGCAGCAGGATGACGATGCTACCCACCACGTCGATCCAAGGCACCTCCGCCAGCGGCAGGCGCAGCATCATCATCGTCGGCGCGGTGAGCGGAAAGTAGCTCAGCACCCGCGCGAGGACCACGTTTGGATTGGCGAAGAGGAAACTGCTGATCATGTAGGGCACGGCGGCGAACATGGAGAAAATGCTCGCCAACTGCTGGCTCTCGCGCATCGTCGCACCCAGCGCGCCCACGCTGGCCATCAGGATGGCGTATAACGTGTAGCCCAGCACGTAGTAGACCGCGCCCAGGACGAGCACACGCGCCGGTATGGAGGCCGCCCCGGCGATGGCCAAGAGCGCCACCGCTCCGCCGCTGAACCCCACCGCGCTGAGCGCCCAGACCAGCACCTGCACCAGTCCCAGGGTGCCCAAACCCAGCACTTTCCCCGCCATCAGCTCCATTGGCCGCACCGAGGAGACGACGATCTCGATCACGCGGCTCTCCTTCTCCTCGGCCACGCTTTGCAGCAAGTAGCCCGACGAGACAAAGACGGTCGTCACCAGGAAGATGGACAGGATGTAGGGCACGACGAAGGTAAAGACGAATCCCCATGCCCCCTCGCCCTGCGTCTCGCCGCCAGACGAGAGCACGCGCGGCTCGATGTTCGCCGGGTCGGCGGCCCGCTTCTGCAGCGCCGGATCGACCTGCTCGTTCAGCAGGTGGTCCACGAAAAAGGCGCGCACCGTCTCCGAATCGGCCGCCGCCACCGCGCTGAACCCGCTGCCCAGGGAGACCACGACCACACGCCCGGTCTCTAGGTAATCCTCGCCGATGACCATGATTTTTGAGATTTCCTCCGCCTGCAGCGCTGCATCCGCTTCATCTTCGCTCGTGTACAGGATGAAATCCTCGCGATAATCCGGCAGGATGGGGGAAAAGATACCCGCCCTATCCACCACGCCGATGGGCTTGTCGCCGATGTCGAACTGCCGCCCGAAGGACTCTAACGCCTGGGTAGCCGGGCCGGCGAAGAAAGCCCCGATCAGGAGGACGACGGCACCGATCGCGGGCACGATGAGCGTCATGATGATGAATCCGGCCCGCCGCACGCTGATCAGGAACTCGTGGCGAGCCACGATCCAGACTTTGCGCCAATCCATCGCTACGCCTCCTCGCCGCCCACCGCGGCCACAAAGATGTCCTCCAACGGTACCGGCGCTACCTCGAACGCCTGTACCGCCACCCCGCGATCCAGCAGCGCGCGCAGCACATCCTGCGGTGCCGTCCCCTCGGCCAGCGACAGGTTGAACGCCCCGTCGTCTCGCTCCACGGCGACCACGCCGGGTAGATCGGGGGGAATCTCGGGGGCCCGGACGCGGATGGCGTGGGGCGCGTGCTGTCGCTTGATCTCTGCCAGTTCGCCGTAGAGCACCGCCCGTCCGTGGTCGATGAGCAGGATGCGCTCGCACAGTGCCTCCACCATGCCCATCTGGTGCGTGCTGAAGATGATGGTCTTGCCCTCCGCGTGCAGCTCGCCGACGAAGCGCTTGAGCCGCTCCGTGTTGACCGGATCGAGGCCTTGGAACGGCTCATCGAGGAAGAGCACCTCCGGGTCGTGCACCATGCTGGCGACGAACTGCAAGCGCTGCTGCATGCCCTGGCTCAGATCGCGCACCTTGCGCTTGGCCCAGTCCTGCAACTGCACGCGCGCCAGCAGAGCCTCCGCCCGCTCCCGCGCCTGCTGCCGGGAAACGCCCTTCATCTCCGCCAAATAGACCAGCGTATCGAGCACCTTCAGGTTGCGGTAGAGCCCGCGCTCCTCAGGCAGGTAGCCCACGCGGGCCTTGGCCCGGCTTGGGGGTTGGCCCAGCACGGTCGCGCTCCCCGCGTCGGGCTGGAGGATGTCCATGATGATGCGGATGGTCGTCGTCTTTCCGGCCCCGTTGGGTCCCAGCAGGCCGAATATCTCCCCCTGCTCGACCTCGAAGGACAAGCCGTCGACGGCCACCACGTCGCCGTAGCGTTTTGCCAGATTCTGTACTTGGATGATCATGCGGTTCTCTCCATTTGACATCTTGCGGCCAAAACTATACAATCGAATGCGGAGAAATGCAAATGGAGATTCCCCCTGCCATAGTAGCCATCGCCCCAGATGGGCAACTCACACCCGAACAGCGGCGGCGCTTCATGATAGACTTTTGCCTGCGGCGCGTCAAGCCGGGTACCGGCAGCGCCGCCGAGTTCCTACAGAGGAGGACGGCTATGAACTCCTGGCCTGACCTGCGCCCCATTCTTCAAGGTATTCTCTGGGTCATTGTTGGCGGCGTCGCCACGCGAGCCTATATGCCGGAGCGAGTGACCCAGGACCTGGACATCCTGGTACGCGGCCAAGACGGCGCCCTGGTTCGAAAGCGTTTGGAAGAAGCTGGGTATCTTTACGTCTCTCCACTGGCTGTGCCCGGGTTCCTCGTCCGATCATCAGAAGGCGTCGAGATAGATGTGCTTCTAGGCGATTATCCCTGGCTAGACGAGGCGTTGGCTCACTCCCAGCAGGACCCTGCCGGCTACCCCATCTTGGATTTGCCCTTCCTGGTGCTGATGAAGGTGGCGGCTGCCCGGGCGCAGGACATAGCCGACGTGACTCGTATGCTCGGGTTGGCCTCTGGGGATGAGTTGGCGCGGGTGAGGGAGACCTTTGCCCGTTACGCGCCTGGCGAGGTCGAAGACCTCGAATCCCTCATCTACCTGGGGCAGATGGAGATGGGGGAAGTATCAACACCGGGATATTGAAGCCCGACATCGTCGAGACCATCATCCTCAAGCATCCTGCACAAGCCATCCACAATCGAACAACTGCGTCGGCGCGCCGGGCGCTGCGCCCCACGCCTGCTGCGGCACGGCTTGGCAGCGATTCGTCACCCAGCGCGTCAGGCCATCCTGCTGATTCCCCTGCGGCTCCACCAGGAAGAAGCGCACCTCGCCGTCGGCCACCAGCTCCTGCAGCTCTTCCACGGTCAGAATCCGGTCACTCCCGGAAAAGCCGCCCATCGCCATCACCGGCTCGCCCGTCGCCAGGATGAGGGGGGAGGCGGTGGTGGCCCGCATCGTGGCCGCCAGGTAGGTGGCGTCTCCCTGGTTGGCCTGGAGGTAGGCCACCAATTGATCCTCTCCCATCGAGTCCTGCGAGCTCCAATTTCGCCTCTGCTCGGTCAGCAGGTCGGGTCCGGCGTAGGGCAGCCCGGCGTGGTTGCCATGCAGCACGGGGATCGAGGCCCACACCAGCATCGGGACGAGCAAGGCCAACATGCCGATTGCAGTCACCGCCCCTCTATCATCGCCCACGTGGGCTATTGGCAGATTGTGAGGATGCAAGAAACGTGTAAAAATCGGTTGCTCACAAAAACCTCCCGCAGGTGCCGACGTTGCGCGTCGGTTGGGACCTGCGGGAGGTTCAATGCACACCGATCAAAATCGTCGAATCAACGCCCGCGCGGGGGTCTGATGTCTATGGGGTCGCCGACACCGTCGACGTCGTACACCAATTGTATCGCGCCGCTGCCCTGGAAAAAGTCGTCTTCCGTGAACGTGCCGTGCCCGTCCAGTGTGTAGTGCACCACGTATCCGCCGTCGAGCGCCACACATGTATCCCCGCTGCCGCTGACGTAGCCGTACTTGGTCGGCACGTTCTCGGCATTGTAGGTGTAGTAGGCGCAGGGGATGCCGTTCATCGTCCGGTCGTCCACCTTGTCGAAATGCTTTACGTAGGGCAAAAGGTCGCCGACCGCCAGCGCCTGCTTGCTAAACGGGAGGGCTTCCACGCCTTCCGGTATCGGCACCCATGGCTGCTTGCCGATCTTGACCCACACCTGGGTGCCGATCCAGATGACCTCAACCGTGTTTGCGGGCAGTTCCATCGCGGCCGCTCCCTCGATGCTGAGGACGATATGTACCGCTTGATCGGCTGTGTTGACGTCCGCATCGTACTGATAGATACCGGTATGACCACTGTCGTCGGCGGTGAAAGAGGTCCGCATGTGCTGGCGGAAAGTGGCCAGATGGCCCAGGCCCACACCATGCGGGTCGAGACCGGGGTCCTCAAGCTCTGGGATGTCGGCCATCTCCAGCGGGTCCTTGCCCTCAGGTGGTTTGATGGGCAGCAGCGTAGGCGGAATAGGCGTAGGTTCGGAAGCTAAGGTGGGTGGCGGCTCTGTGGGTGGGGGAACGTCCGTCGCCTCGGCGGGCTTGGCTTTGGTCGCCGGAGGGCTGGTCGCCCCAGCTGCCTCATCTCCTCCGGGCTGGGAAGTGGTGGAGGAGTTTCCCGGATCGACCTCGCCGCTGAAGGAGCAGGCCAGAACGCTCAGCGCCAACAGCAACGTTACCCCCCAGATCGCGACAGATCGATTCTTGTTCATCGTTGCCTCCCTGATGGCCGACCGACGTTATCCCAAAAGGCTCTGCAGACGCATCGCGAGCGCCATGTTTCCGGTGACCTTGACCTTGCCCTGCATGAACGCGCTGATGGCGTTCAGCTCGCCGTTGGCGATCGCGACGAAATCCTGAGCCGCCATAGAGAAAGTCACGTCAGGCGTGGCCGTCTCCCCCTCCTCCAGCTTGACTCCGCCATCGGACAGCGTCAGCGTCCACTGGCCGCCGCCCTCTCCCGTGGCGTCGAAGAGCATCACGCCGTTGACGCCCTGGATCTTTTCAGCATCAATCTCGCTGATGCCTTCGAGGATCTCCTTTACACTCGTAAATGCCATCGTTTTTCCTCCTGGGTTGGTTATGCGCTTAGTATATATTTAACGCATCCCCTTGTCAATCACCCTGTTGTAACATCGCCTTCATCAAACCTTCACAAAAGCATGGTATCCTACAGGCGAAACTGGGTGTCTTCTCAATAAGTAGGGAAAGATGGGGGGTGTGGGGGGGGGGGGGGCGCCCCCCCCCCCCCCCCCCCCCCGGGTTTTGGGGTGGTGGGGAAAAATTAAAAGGGGGGGAGCGCGGTGGGAAAGTATGTGGG
>CAZWPV010000015.1:0-8130 GCA_964635485.1 uncultured Anaerolineales bacterium | reverse complement strand
TGTGTCTTATTTTTTTTTTTTTTTTTTGGGGGGGGGGGGGGGGGCGCCCCCCCCCCCCCCCCACACCCCCCGCCCCCCGGATTATTGAGATGATACGAAACTAGAATACGGAGGTCATCGAGATGTCAAGTAAGGTACGGTTCAACTATATTCTGGACGCGGTAATCGCACTCGCCTTTATCCTTTCCAGCCTCAGTGGCTTGGTGTTCATGTTCGCGGGGTCAGGAGGCTATCAAGGCGGGCGCAACCTCGATTTCCAGACAGAGATGCTGGGCATCAGCCGCTCGACCTGGAGCGATCTGCACGCGCTCACCGGCCTGGTGATGGTCGTCGGCGTGCTCGTCCATCTGGTGTTCCATTGGAATTGGATCGTCTGCATGACCAAGCGGCTGCTCAAGCCAGGTCGTCGCCAGGCACAAGAAGCATGTCCAGTTGAGTAGACAACTGCTAAACTCAGTAGATCCGGATTTCCAGGCGAAAGGACAAACAGCTTAACCAAAACGCGCCGCAAAGCGTCATTCTGAGGCGCGAAGCGCCGAAGAATCTCGTTGCTGAAAGCCAGGAACGAGACCCTTCGCTCCGCTCAGGGTGACAAATCGGATCTACTGAAACTAAATCAAGGAGATGAGAGAATGTTAGCGAAAATCGTCAAAATCGGCATCGTGGGGCTGCTGGCCGCGGCACTGGTCGGTGGGTCCGCCTACATCGTGCTACGCCCCAGCGAGGCTCAGACCATACAGGAGAGAGGCGGGCGTGGGCAGGAACAAGCTTCGGAACCCAGCGGCGACAAAGGGTATGGCGCTAAGAATGACCAAGGCCAAAACCCCGGCAGCGGAAACGGTCGAGGGAACGGCGTGGCGAATGCTTCGGACAACGGCGCTGGACTGGGTAACGGCAACGGTCAAGGAGCAGGCGGTGGCAAGGGTAACTCGGAGGAATCCAAGGGCAGCGGCGAAGGCTACGCCGCCACAGAGTGGCTCACAGTGAGCGGCGAGGTGATCGGGCTGCTGGACGACGAGCTGACCATCCAGGCCGCCGAGGGCGAGATGGTGGTACACCTGGGTCCAGAGTGGTACTGGGAGGCTGAAGGCATCGCCCTCGATCCGGGCGACGAGGTGGAAGTGACCGGCTTTTACGAAGGCGACGAGTTTGAAACGGCTCGCATCGAGAACCTGACCACCGGAGAGAGCGTGACCCTGCGCGACGATTCCGGCCGCCCGATGTGGGCAGGTCACGGGCGTTCATCCTGAGCGCGAACCAAGGGTTCGTCGGCTGAAGGAGCAGGGGCGCAGACGCCGTCATCCTTGCCAATCGAGGGGGATGGTCCAGAACCATCCCCTTCAGTTTTGTGCTATAATGGAACGCGATGAGCAAGACCATCCTGATTGTGGATGACGAGCCGGAGATCGTGCGCTTCGTGCGGGCCTACCTGGAGGACGCGGGCTACCGCGTGGTGACCGCCAGCGAGGGCCAGGAGGCACTCTTCGTCGCCCGCCACGAAAAACCCGATCTGGTGATCCTCGATCTGATGATGCCGGGGATGGACGGCTGGGACTTTTTCCGGCGCTACCGCCAGGAGCGCGATACGCCGGTCATCATGCTCACTGCCCGCGTCGAGGAGAGCGACCAGGTGCTGGGGCTGGAACTCGGCGCGGACGATTACGTCACCAAGCCCTTCAGCCCCCGTGCGCTGATGGCCCGCGTGCGGGCTGTGCTGCGTCGGGCGCAGGCGGAGCCGACCCCCTCGGCGGTGCTGCGCGGTGGAGACATCTCCCTCGACCGGGAGGCGCACACCGTCACCGTCGGCGGGCGGGAGGCAGCCCTGACCCCTACCGAGTTCGACCTGCTGGAGGTGCTGATGACGACTCCGGGCCGCGTCTTTACGCGGGCCGAGCTACTCGACCGGGTGCTGGGCGACGAGGTGGACGTGTTCGAGCGCACCGTCGATGCCCACGTCAAGAATCTGCGCCGCAAGATCGAGCCTGACCCTGCCAGGCCGCGCTATATCCTCACTGTTCGCGGCGCGGGATATAGGTTCAATGAGGACGCCGATGCGCAGTAGCCTGTTTTGGAAGCTGCTGATCGCCTTCGCCGCCGTCATCCTGGTCGGCATCGGCGGGGCGCTGCTGATCGCCAGCCGCGTTGCGGAGGTCGAGTTCCGGCGGTACGCCGGCAGCGAGAACCGCTGGGAGGATACAGTCGCCGAGCTGGCCGACTATTACGCGGCCAACGGGAGTTGGGATGGCGTCGAAGAGCTGCTGTTCCCCGGTCAGGGCCGGGGACGCGGCCAGGGCGGCGGGCCGCCCGTGCGTCTGGCTGGCGCAGACGGTCGCATCGTGGCCGGCCGCTCTGCATCGGACGTGGGACAGAAGGCCGGTGTTTGGGAGATGCGTGCCGGCCTGCCCGTCGTCGTCGACGGCAAACAGGTCGGCACGCTCCTGCCCCCCGCCAGCGATGAGCTGACCGAGGAACAGGAGACCTTCCTGCGCCGCCTGGTCGTCGCGTTTACAGTCTCCGGCGGCGCAGCGCTGGCCGTCGCGCTGGTGCTGGGCGCGCTGCTCGTGCGCGGCATCACCCGCCCCCTGGCCCGGCTCACCGCCGCCAGCAGGGCCGTCGCATCCGGCGACCTGGATACCCGCGTCCCCGTCCGCTCACGGGATGAGGTCGGCCAACTGGCCGGCGCCTTCAACCAGATGGCCGCCGACCTGGCGCGCGCCGAGGAGGCCCGTCGCCAGCAGACCGCCGACATCGCCCACGAACTGCGCACGCCCCTGACCGTCATCCAGGGCCAACTGGAGGCCCTCGCCGATGGCATCTTTCCCGCCGACGCCGAGCACCTGGAGCCTGTGCTGGAGCAGACGCGACTGCTGAACCGCTTGGTGGAGGATCTGCGCACGCTCAGCCTGGCCGACGCCGGGCAACTGGCCCTATCCTCGGTCCCCGTCGACGTCGGCGAGTGGGTGGGCGGCGTCGTGGCCGGCTTCCGAGCGGTGGCCGCCGGGCGAGACGTCACGCTGAACCTGGAGGTCGGTGACGGCCTGCCCGAGGTGAAGGTCGATCCGGGGAGAATGGCTCAGGTGGTGGGGAACCTGTTGGACAACGCGCTGCGTCACACACCTGAGGGCGGTCAGATAGCCGTCCGCGCGGCCCGACGGGGCGGCGACGTCGTGATCACAGTTGCCGACACAGGCCCTGGCGTGCCGCCGGAACACCTTCCTCACCTGTTCGAGCGCTTCTGGCGGGGCGAACCCTCCCGCTCGCGGCGCACGGGGGGCAGCGGCCTGGGGTTGGCCATCGCACGGCGGATCGTGGAGGCTCACGACGGTCGTATCTGGGCCGAAAATATCCCAACGGGAGGCCTACGAGTGGGTTTCTTTCTGCCCGCGACGTAGCCAGCGCAGGGAGTTTTGTCCGTATCTTCTCAATAAGTAGAGGAGGATGGGGGGAGGGCGGCGCAGCCACTCTCCCCCCCCCCGGATTATTGAGATGATACTTTTGTCCATTGATGCAACGTGGTGTATAATGTTTTTCAAGGAGGCTAAAATGCGCAAGACTGTTTTTCTGATCGTTGGGTTTCTGGCCGGAGCCGTGGTGGGAGCTGCAGCCGCGATATTGCTGGCTCCCTACTCGGGCCAGGAGTTGCAGGCGCGGATTCGTACCCGCGCCCAAAGGTTGATCGAGGAAGGTAAACGGGCCGCTGCCGCCCGACGCGTCGAGCTGCAAGCTCAACTCGAAGGCTTTAAGCGCGGCACGCCGGTCACTGTCGAGGAAAGCACGGTCGGTCGGCCAGCGGCATAATACTCTCCGCTGGATGATCTTTCCGAAAGCTGCATGGCGACTGCGCTCAAGGCCCTTTTAGCTTTCGGAAAGATGAATTGCCTCAGGGACTGCGACACGTTTTGTAATCGGCGCCGATGATGAGCCGGTATTGCACCGGCATACCGGCGCCGGGCATGGAGACGACGTTCTCCGCCGAGATGCCGAACATCTCCTGCAGGTAAGGCACGGCGCTGCCCTTGTGTGTCGTCGTGTAATCGATCAGCATCGTCTGTGCATAGTCCCGCTGGTCGGGCTCGCCGACGAACACGGGAAAACCCTGGCGGAGGAGCCGGTCGGCTGCCAGTTGATCCCAGTCCGCGTTGGGCGTCCCGTCCCACACCTCCACCGTCTGAAGCGTGCGCCGCAGCCTCCCCTCCGGCACCGGCCCCAGCGCCTCGCTCACCACCGGACCGAGCTTTTCCCAGTTGGGTAAAAAGACCGAGCCTCCCTTGGGCGTCGTCCAGGGGATGACGTGCTCGTAGCCGATGTTGCGAAAGCGCACATCCTGCTCGTCGAGCCGGAAAGCCACGTCGGTCAGCATCACCACTTCCTCCAGGGTCATGTCGGTGAGGATCATGCTGCGGGATTTCTCCCACAGTTCAGGAACCTGAGGCAAAAGTTCGAGGCTGCGCGCCCGGCGCCAGATTGCCTGCAACACCTGTTGCTGGCGTCGCTCCCGGGAGAATACGTCGGTCGTCATGCGCGAGCGGGCGTACCACAGCGCCGACTCCCCATCCAGTTGGTGCACCCCGGGCTCCAGCACCTTGATGGGATACTCGCCGTTCTCGTCTGGATAGGGCCAATAATCCTCCAGGCGGCAGTGCACCGGGATGTCCACGCCGTCCAGCGTATCGACGATGCCGATGAACCCGTCAAAGTCGGTGCGCACGTAGTGATCCACCGGGATGCCCAGATTGTAGAGCAGCGTCTGTTGAAGCAGCGCCGGCCCGCCTCCCTCGTAGCCGTACATATCGCCGTACACGTCGGCAAAGTTGATGCGGCTCATCCAAAAGCCGGGGATGTAGACGTAGAGATCGCGCGGGATCGAGAGCACCGTCACCGCCGGCACGTAAGGCTGGATGGAGACGATGTGCACGGCGTCGGTGTGCCACTCGCTCCAATCGGGGCGACGGTCGCTGCCCAGGACGACGATGTTGATGGTACCGGGAGCCATCTCAACCGTCGGAACGGGGGTAGGAATTGGCGTCGACCCGGTGAGCGTGGCCGTCGTGCTGATCGAAACCGGCGTGTCGAACGAGACAGGCGTCGGCGTGAGCGAGGGGGTGGGCGTGTCGGTGGGAGTGGGCGTGGGGCTGGGGATGAAGGTCGCCGTCGGGTTTGGCGACGGAGTGGGCATGGGGGTGAAGGTGAGCGTTGGAGGCACAGGGGACGGCGGTACGGGGGTGAACGTCGCGGTGGGTGGCGCAGAGATGGAGGATGGGGATGACGTGGGAAGTGAGACGGTCGGGGCCAGCGTCGGCGGCGTGAAAATAGACGCGGGGTTCCCATTGGCGAGCATGATGCTCAGCAGACCTCCGACAGCCACGAACATCAGGGCAGGTGCTAGCCACTTCTCATGTGTCATATTGAATTCCTCTTCGAACTGCGCTGCCCGCCCCCATACGCCACCCTCCCCATTCTAATCCCGTCGTGCGTATAGCGCAAATGGGAGGTTCTGTTGGGTGCGCAGCACTGTAAGCCGCACCATTCCTCATTTTGTAGTCCCCGCCCGGTTGTGCTATAATCGTGTTGTAACCCGGTATATCAGGCAACGGGCTTTACCGCAACTCGTGCCCGATGAACCTCGGAGAGGAGCAGCGGGCAGAGGCCACCTCACAGGAGGGATCAATGGCTGAGGAGAAATTGGCTCTTAGGAATCGCATCATCGGTCTTTTGCTGCGCGACGCGCGAGAGCAGGCCGACAAGACCAAACGCGAGTGCGCGAGTGCGCTGGGCGTCTCCACAGGCACTATCACTGCGTTCGAAGAGGGGAGGAAACCGATCTCGCTGCCCGAGCTGGAAGTGCTATCCTACGTGCTCGACGTCCCGGTATCCCACTTTTGGAAACGGGAGGCGGAGGAGCTGGCCGACCAAGAGCCGCCGCCGCTAGAGGAGGTGCTCGCTTTGCGCCATCGCATCGTGGGGGCGCTGCTGCGTCAGGCCCGGCTGGAGGCTGACATGCCTCAAAAAGACCTGGCCGACGTGGTGGACTGCTCGGGCAGCCGTATCTCTTCCTACGAGTTGGGAAAGCGACCCATTCCTCTGGCCGAGCTGGAGCTGCTGGCACAGCACCTGCGTTTGCCCCTGGAACATTTCCTCGACGAGCAAGAAGGGCCGGTGGGGGAGTGGAATCGTCAGCAAGAGGCATTCGAGTACTTTTGCGAACTCCCCAGAGAGATACAGGACTTTATCGCCAAACCCATCAACGTCAAATACCTGGAGGTGGCGATGAAGCTGGCCCAGATGCCGGCCGGAGGGCTGCGCGCCATAGCCGAGGGATTGCTGGACATTACTTATTAGCGGACTTCAATGGGGGGGTATCTTCTCAATGAGTAGGGGAAAATGGGGGGTGTGAGGGCGGCGCAGCCGCCCTCACACCCCCCGCCTCCCGGATTATTGAGATGATGCTTAGTGGACTTCAATGGGAGGGAAGTAATGGAAGAGGAAAAGAGCGGACAGGGACTGAAAGAGGAGGGGATGCGGCTGTTCCACGAGGGACTGTACGACGAGGCTGCCGACAAGTTCAAGCAGGCCCGGGAGGCGTTCGCCGCCGAGGAAAACGAGGGCAAAGTGGCCGAGACGGTGAACAACCTGGGCGTGGTCTATCGATTGCAGGACAAGTGGGACGAGGCTATCGCAGCCTTGGAAGAGGCCAGGGCAGCCTTCGTGAAGCTGGGCGACCGCAACCGCGAGGCACAGACGCTGGGCAATCTGGGTGGATTGTACGCCGACAAAAACGAGCGCGATAAGGCAAAGGAAAGCCTGCGCCAAGCTGCCGATATCTTTGCCGAGTTGGGCGACAAAGAACATCAAGGCGAGACGTTGCTTGCGCTCGGTGTGCAGCGATGGAAGACGGGTGATCGTAGCGGCGGCCTGGCGACCTACGAAGCGGGTTTGCAGATACTGCCCAAGCCAACGGTCAAGCAGAAAACGATGCGCAACTTGCTCCGCGTACGCAATCGGTTGTTGGGGCAAAAGAACAGCAATAGCAGCCATTGATGCTGCTGGCTAATACTCCAGGTGTGTTTCAAACAAGTTGGTAGCCGCGATTTTCCGCAATCGCGCGATTCGGAAATCGTGGTTACTTCCAACTCAAGTGAAACGCACCCTAGTCATCTTTCCCCCATGCCCAATAGCTAGCCGCGCAGCTTTGCTCCCAACTCTCGCTCCAGCCGACGGACGATCTTGTCCCGCTGCTTGGCAACCTCCTTGTCGGTCAGCGTGCGGTCGTCCGCCTGATAAACGAGGCGATACGCCAGGCTCTTCCGCCCGGCCCCCACCTGTCCCCCTCGATAAACGTCGAAGAGCGTCACCGAGCGCACGAGGGGAGATCCGGTCTGGGCGATGAGATCGCGCACGCGAATTTCGGGCGTATCTTCATCCACCACCGCCGCCAAATCCTCGTAAACCGGCGGATGGATAGAGATGGGCATCATCGTGCGCGGCGCTCCCCAGGCCGCCAGCAGTTCGTCCAAGTCGAACTCCAGCGCGCAGACGGGTTGCCCTTCGGGTAATTCGAAGGCCTCTTGCACCTGCGGATGTAACTCGCCCAGCACACCCACCGCGCGGTCCCCGACGTGTACCTGGGCGCAGCGCCCCGGATGGAAAGCGGGATGCTCGCCTGGCTCGAACGTTCCGCTCAGCCCCAGCCCGGCCAGCAAAGCCTCGGCGACGCCTTTGAGATCGTAAAAGTCCACAGGCGTGCGATCCTGCCCTGCCATCCACGCCTCGGGCTCGCGCGGGCCGGTCATCACGATGCTCAGATGGCGCGGCTCGTCGGGCAGTGTCTGATCTGCCACCGGCAGGTAGGCGGCGCCGATCTCAAAGACTGCCACCCGGTCGACGAAGCGCAGGTTCTGGCGGGTGGTGTTGAGCGCCGACGGCAGCAACGTCTGGCGCAGATAGGCCCGCTCCGCCGACAGGGGGTTGACGATGCGGATGTAGTCGGAAGGGGCTGCGGATGCATCCGCGAGCCACAGTTGCCCCTCTTCCTCCATGTCCACCAATGAGTAGGTGATGATCTCGTCCAGGCCGCAGCCCACGAGGATATCGCGCACGCGCTCGCCGCCCTCCAGGCGCAGGTTGGGCCGC
>CAZWPV010000014.1:0-16319 GCA_964635485.1 uncultured Anaerolineales bacterium | reverse complement strand
GAAATGCGCGTTGTCGAGTCCATATAATTCAGGCGATGTAGGGAAGTCCAGTTCATAGGTAGTTTGGGGTCTGGATGCGAGGAGATCGCAACAGATCCCTTTGGCTGACGTTGCCAGGTGTCTTCTCAAAAAGTCGGGGGGTAGGCGCGGTCCTTCCAACAGTGAGCCGCTGCACGATTCGGAAATCGCGGCTACAGCATCGCATTCCCCGGTGTATTGAGAAGACACGTTGCCGGTTTTTACCCCGGATCGTGGCCAGGTTCAAACCATGTTTTGGCTACGCCGCAACTGCCTCTATCGTCTCGCGCATGCGGATCGTCACGCCCGTCGCCAGGCCCATCGATAGCAGGTACAGCGCGCCGTGAAGGATTATGAACCCCTGCTCCATGGTGTAGACCAACACGGTCAAGATTACGAACAGCGCGCCTTGTATCCCGATCCAGATCCGCAGCGTGCGCAGATAATCGCCGTCGGTGTTGCGCTTGCGGGCCGTCACGTAGAGCAGGACGAAGAATAGGGCAAAGGCCAGAAACTCGACCGGCATCATCAGCTTTTCCCACCAGTCGGGCATGGTGACACCCTCCCATAGGTTGATCCACGATTGGATGGGCCACAAAATCTCTACGCCGTTGAACCAGATCAGGAGATCGAGCAGGATGTGCATAAGGATGCCGATGCCCAGTCCCAATCCCAGATTGCCCCAGTGGGGGCGTTTGATGGCCCAGGCGACGACGTAGAAGGCAACGACGACGGCTGCGACGGTGAAGAGGCTGTGGGTGAAGGTGCGGTGCAGTCCCTCTGTCGGCTGGCCGGTAAGCGTGGCGATGGCCACGGCTAGGTTATCGGCGTCGGGCAGTGGATTGCCGAGAACAACGCCCAGCATCATCCACTTGCGATTGGGAACCCATCTGCGCACCGCCATACCGACGATGCTGTGAATGCCTGCTTGTGCCATTGGAAACCTCCTCTCGTATTCTCTTTCTTGGACACGTCACGATGGGGGCTACGACGGCCGATCTAGTATAAATGTACCACAGATTCGGATAGGAATCAACCGATTGCGGCGTTCGTCGCAGCAGCACCTTGTGGAGCGCGAGCAGGAGATGACCGTCGGCGAACATCGCGCACTGGCGGCCCGGCGTCTGGCCAAAGCGCGTGATGATCTCTTTGGGTAGGTCCCAGGAAATAGGCAGTTTCATGGTGTGTCATGCTCTACCAACCTCGCATCACTACCGGCAGGTAGTACACTGTCCCCGTCAGAACCCCGCTATGCATCAGAGTGTAAGTACTGCCGCTAGCGTCGTCGCGGTATGTCTCGTAGATGACCACCGGGCCGTCCACGTGGATCAGGATGAACGTGCTGCGTGCGCGAGGAGCAGGGGGGTCATCACCCATGCCGCGCGCGTGTCCGGCGTCCAACTGCCAGACGCCGCCGATCTTGACGGCGCTGTAGTTGTGCGTGTGGCCGCAGATGTAGGCGACGACGCCTTCGCTTTCCAGCAAGCTCCAGAAGCGGTTCCGGTTGTCTGGATACTTATCTAGACTATCGCCCACGTGACGCTCTCGCCCATTGTCGGCGTCGGGTTGGGGATACGCGGGCTCGTGGCCGAAGACAAAGACGTGAGCCTTGTCTGTGGCGTCGAGGTCGTCGACCAGCCAGTTATACAGGTGATCGGGGACGTTTCCATCCCAGACGGTATCACCGCCGATGTCGCAGTACTCGTTGAGCATCACAAAGTGCGAATTGCCATAGTCGAACGAGTAGGTGGTCTCCGGGCAGCCCGACGGGCCGGGGTTCACAGTCCCGTAGTCGTAAGCGCGCAGCCAGTCCATGTTAGCGCCGGGATACGATTCCTCTCCGTCTCCAGGGAGCTCGTGATTCCCCACCACGGGGTACCAGGTGTAGGTGATTCCCAGCGTCTGAGTGATCGTCCACATGACGTGGGTGGTGGGGTCAATGTCGCCTGGGCTGACCATAAACGCGCCGCGGCCCACGTCGGCGATGGCTTCGCAGGCTCCTCTAAAGTACTCGGAGGTGTCGTACGTACCCGGCCCGGAGAAGTTTCTCATGTCGGCGGTGACTGCGAAGGTGAAAGGGTCGGTTTCCTGATCTAGGGCGAGGACGGTTTGGTTTTTTCCGAGGCCGTCGCCAGTGGCCGGCGTCGTTACGAGGATTATCAGCAGGACGAGAAATGCAAGTCTTGTTCTTATCATGGTAACATCACCTCCATCATGACCCTCCGATAATCCGAGGCCAGCGAATCGAGCACCTGGGCATCTCGCACCGTTGGCAGGTCGATCGGCGGAGTGTTTTGAGTCATTCTTTGTCGGCTATCTCCTGCAGTGCCCGTGCGATGTGGGCTGCTGTGCGGGCGTTGTTGAGCAGCAGTGCCTCGTTGGCTTTGCGCGCGCGCCCGCCGGTCAGTTCGACCATGCGCGCCAGCAGGAACGGCGTCAGTGCCTTGCCGCCGATGTCCTCCTCCTCTGCCTCGGCCACGGCTCGCGCGATGGCGGTCTCGGCCTCCTCGGCCGGGAGTTCGTCCGCTTCGGGGATGGGCACGCAGACCAGGAGCGCCGCCGGGAGCCCCAGCGCTGCCCGTGCCTGTGTGATTCGCGCTACCTCCTCCGGCGTCTCGACCCGTGCGTCTACTCCCAGTCCCGACCAGCGGCTGTAGAAGGCGGGGAACTCGTCGGTGGTGTAGCCGATCACGGGCACGCCGTGCGTCTCCAGAACCTCCAGCGTGCGTGGCAGATCGAGAATAGCCTTGGCCCCGGCGCAGACGGTGACGATGGGGGTGGAGGCCAATGCGGTCAGGTCGGCCGAGACGTCCTCCGGGTGGCCGCGGTGCACGCCGCCGATGCCGCCGGTGCAAAAGACGCGAATCCCGGCGCGGTGGGCCAGGTGCATCGTCGCGGCGACGGTCGTGCCGCCATTGGCGCCGCCGCTGGCGTCGCCACCGGTGCCCTGGGCTACGAGTAGGGGAAGATCGCGCAGGCTGACCTTGCGGGCTGAGCGGTCGGCGGCCGATGCGGCCAGCCGTACTAGCTCCTCGTCTGGTAGCCCGATACGTGCCTCACCGTCGAGGATGGCGATGGTGGCCGGCAGCGCGCCCTCCGCGCGCACGGCGGTCTCCATTTGCCGGGCGATGTCGAGGTTGGCCGGGGGGGCGAAGCCGTGAGTGATGAGGGCTGACTCCAGCGCCACGACGGGTGCACCTTCCTCAAGAGCCTGGACAATTTGTGGGGCGATGCGCAGTGTGCCCAAAGCTACTCTGTCCCTAGTAATTCCACCGCCAGCCGCGCGTACACTTCCGCAGCGGTGTAGACGTCATCCAAGCGCACGTACTCGTCGGCGGCGTGGGCGCGATGAGGGTCGCCCGGGCCAAAGCCGACGGTGGGGATGCCGGCCACACCTGCCGTATAGACGCCGTCGGTTGAAAAATCCCAGCGGCTGATTTGTGGGCGCTGTCTGGTCTGTGCCCGAACCGCTTGCACGGTGGTCGTCACCAGCGGGTGATCCTCTGCCATCACCCAGGCGGGGTAGAATGCGCGCTTGTGGTACGTGTAGCCGGTGTAGCTGGTGCTGTCGTGCTCGGCGACCTCGACTTTTGCCTGAATGCCTTCGCGGGCGATGACCCGTTGTACCTCTGAAAGGGCCATGGTCTCGTTCTCTCCCAGCGTGAGCCGCCGGTCGATGGTCAGCTCGCAGCGATCGGGAATGACGTTGCTGCCGCTGGCGCTGGACGTGATGTTGGTCACTGCCAGGGTGCCGGGGCCGAGGAAGGCGTCGTCGCCCAGTTGCCCGGCCAACAACTCCAGGCCGAACACCAGGCGCGCGGCGGCGTAGATAGCGTTGCTGCCCAAATCAGGGCACGCAGCGTGGGCGGAGCAGCCATAGGTGGTCAGATGCATCTCCAGTCTGCCGCGCTGCCCCCGGCTGACGTTCAGGTCGGTAGGTTCACCCAGCACCACCCAGTCGGGGCGTATTCCCTCTTCCTCGATCAGCACCTGTACGCCCATTCCCTCGCACGGTTCTTCTTGTACCACACACGCCACGGCGACGTCGCCTTTGAGCTTGACGTCTTGGAGCAGCTTGGCGGCGTAGATCATTGCCGCCAGCCCGCCTTTCATATCGCACGCGCCCAGGCCGTAGAGCGCTCCGCCTTTGATCTCGGCTCCGAAGGGAGGATGATGCCAGGTATCAGGGCTGCTGATGCATACCGTGTCCATGTGGCCGTCGAGCATCAGCAGCGGGCCGTGGCCTGCTCCAACCCAGCCGACGACGTTGCCGGCCCGATCAGCGTGCACGTTGCGTAGGCCGAGTTTTGTCATCTCCGCCGCTATGCGCTCGGCCACGACGCTTTCCTGAGTCGAAGGGCTGGGCGTCTGCACCAAGTCGCGCAAAAAGGTGGTTAGGTCGGCTTTGTCTTGGGGGGTTAGTCTGAAAGTTTTCATGACCTCGAATAGAATTGTAGGCTGAAAGTGTCCATTCGTCAAGCGCTTGCCTTATGATTTCCCTGGTGCGATACCCCGGCGAGTGTGCTGTGATTTGACCGGCCTGTGCCTTTGTGTTAGAATGACCCGGCCTCTAGGGGGAAACTGCGCCCCGGACAGGGCAATCCCGTTTCTACAAGTGGAGACTGAGGTGTGAGGTCGAAGACGCAACTCCAGGTGATTTCTGTGCTGACATTGGCCTTTACCGATGCGGTGATGACCGGTTGCGCCTTCTTATTGGCCTATTGGTTGCGCCGTTGGATTCCCTGGCCGGAGAGGGCTCAGGAGATGAGAGCCTGGGCCGATTACGCTGGCATCGTGCTGATCCATGTCCTATCCCTCGTAGTCGTGTTCGCTTTTTCCCGCCTGTACCGCATAGCTCGCATGCCATCCCGCATCGACGAGTTTTACCGCGTTGTCGCGTCCGTCACGGTTGCGACGCTGGTGGGGGTAGCCCTTTCCTCCCTGCTTTTCAAGAACAGCGCGCTGGAAATAGATTACTCTCGGGGGATGGTCTTGTACAGCTGGGGGTTTACTGTCGTATTTGTCACTATCGGCCGGGTGACGCACGCTCGGATCCGTGCTGGGTTGCGGCAGAAGGGATGGGGGCGTGATCGGGTGCTCATCGTCGGCACCGGCGACGTGGGGTTGATGATCTTTCACAAGATCCGCTCCAACCCCGGGATGGGGTACGAAGTGGTGGGGCTCGTCACTGCTGATGGCAAGAATAATGCGCAGCCGGGCCTGCCGATCGTCGGCAAGGCCGGCGACCTAGCGCCTCTGATCGACGAGTACCAGGTAGACGAGGTCATCATCGCACTGCCGGAGGCGACCCATCAGGAGATCCTGATGTTGATTTCGGAGTGTGAGCGGGGCAAGGTGACCATCAAGGTATTCCCCGACGTGTTCCAATACATGGCCGGCCAGGTGAGCATCGGCGACTTGGGTGGGCTGCCGTTGCTGACCGTGCGCGATGTCGCGCTGCGTGGCTGGCGGCGGGTGGCCAAGCGGTTGCTGGACGTCGTCGGGGCAGCTTGTGCGCTGGTCCTGCTCTCGCCACTGCTGATGTTGATGTCCCTCTTGGTCAAGCTGGACTCGCGCGGCCCGGCGTTCTACGCCCAGGAGCGAATGGGTCTCGACGGTCGGCCCTTTATGATTCTCAAGTTCCGTTCCATGCGGACAGACGCCGAGGCCAATGGCCCCGGTTGGACGGTGGAGAACGATCCGCGCACGACCCGGCTGGGCCGCCTCATACGCCGCATCAACGTGGACGAGTTGCCTCAGTTTATCAATGTGCTGATTGGGGATATGAGCCTGGTGGGGCCGCGGCCGGAGCGTCCCATCTGGGTCAATCAGTACCGCCGCTCCATCCCACGCTATATGGATCGCCATTGGGAGAAGGGGGGTATCACCGGGTGGGCGCAGGTCAACGGGTTGCGCGGCGACACCTCCATCTCCGAGCGGATCAAATACGACCTGTGGTACATCGAGAACTGGTCGCTGTTGCTGGACGTCAAAATTATAATTCGCACGGTCTTTAACGTCTTTAAATCCCCAAACGCGTACTGAAATGTGGCGGTAAGCGTTCACCCCTCCCTACGAGGGAGGGGCAGGGGGAGGGTGGAGAGCGACAAATGGACGAGGATCACATGCGTTCAGTGCCCATTGCACGTACACGAGCCCACCCCCACCCCTGCCCTCCCCCTGGTAGGGGGAGGGGGTGAACGGTTACATGTAGTGTAGCCCCTTGTGGGCGGGCACAAGGGGCTGCTACGGATTTTTCGGATATGCCCTCAAGGCAGCGTGAGCCTGTCTGGGAGGATGAGGCGGTCGTCGGGCAGTGGGTTGCCAGATGCATCGGTCGCCTGCAGGCGCTGACTTGGCTCGTCGGGATAGTACCAGCCGATGGCCAGGTCGTATTGTCCGGGTGGGACGTCAGCCAGTGACAGCACAACCTCGTCGGAGACGACCTCGCCGGGCGCCCACATCCCCGTGGGGTAGGTGGACCCCCGAGGCATCGCGTCCACCTGCGTGGCGGGCACGCCGGTGCCTGGATCGGCCACGTGGACGAAGAACTTATAGTGCCGCTCGGGGGCGACCAGCGCCCGCCAGTAGAGCGTCAGCTTGAGCGTGTCGCCCTCTTGTGCCAGGTCGTATCCCGCCAGTTCGATCGTGCCGCCGGGGTGGTCGCCAAAGCGCGCGCCTACCCCGCGTTGCATCTCCGGCAGATCCCAGACCCGCTCGCGTCCCTCCACGCGCACTGGCTGTGGGTGTGTGTAGCTGCCCGGCGACGCGCCGCTATCGAGAGAGCGCAGTGTGAACGATAGCGTATACTCGCCGGGCGGGGTGGTGGATGGGATGGGTAGCGCGGCCTTGCCGGCGACCCAGCCGTGAGCGGGCCAGGTGCTCGATGGCGAGCCGGGGGCCAGTGGAAGCGTGGCGGTGATGGTCTGCTGTGCCAGCTCAAGCCGCCACTCGGCGACATAGTCCGCCGCCGGCTGCTCGGCGGCCAGCCAATATGCCGTGACGTTCAGCGTTTCTCCCTGGCGCGCACTCTCCGGCATCTCCAGGAGGCTCAGCACCAACTCGTTCCCAAAACGCGCGGTGACGGGTGCGTCGGGCCGCACCGTGGCGCGATCCAGCGCGATGGGGAACACGTGTTTCCCCACGTTCTTCTCCGATGCCACACGGTAAAGAATCACGGTGAGGGTGTAAGCATCACCGGGCGGGGTGCCATCCGGGAGCGGGAGCGTGTAATGATCGTGCACCAGCCGGTCGACCGGCCACAGACTGGTGGGCAGGAAACCATAGCTGGGCTGCGTGTCCAGACGGGCCCACTCGTTGCGCGCCGGGTCGGCCAGCCGCAGGCTGATCCCATAGTTGGCGGCGACAGGCCTCTCGGCGGACCAGTCGAGCCACAGGTCGAGCCGGTCGGGCGTGGTCTGCCTGGCCTCGACGGTGTGCAGGCTTAACGCTCCCTCGGCGAACGTCACGCTGGCTTGCCCCACGGCCATTTTGCCTGCGCTCACCCAGATTGGTCGCAGGTAGACGGATGTGGCTGGACCCTCCAACCGCAGGAGATACATTCCGGGGCCTGCGTCGCCGGGGATGGGCAAATCGAGCGCGGCGCTGTATGCCGGCGGAGAGATCGTCACAGTGACTGCCGCAACTGCGGGCAGTTCATGCTGGCGAACCGCCGCCGGGGAAACCAGTTGCAGCGTCGCGCTAGCTGGCTCGCGCTCTGCTTCCAGGTCGAGGGTGACGTGCAGGGTGTCGCCGGGTTTGAGGTGATCGGTGCTGTATTGGTAGCTAGTCAATAGCCAACCACCCAGACCTAAGCCGTAGGGATTGTGATGCAGGTAGGGCTGTCGGTCAAAGTCCATCGTGAGATCGAATGCGTCAGGGTCGACGCGAGGGCTTAGGATAATCAACAGAATCAGGCAAATAGCAAATAGCAAATAGCAAATGGCAAATGGCAAATGGCGAATGGCAAATCTCAACTTCCAAATCCCAAGGCCTGGTTTCCTCGCTTCTTGCTTCTTGCTTCTTGCTTCTTGCCACCACTTGACAAGTCCTAGTGCCGGGAGACTCAATGCCGTGGCCAGCGATACCAGCTCCGCCGCCAGCCGTAGCGGCGTGCGGCCCAGCCACAGCGTGACGGTGTGTTCTCCTGGAGGGATGGCCAGGGTGAGGTAGCCAGAGTCGGGCGCTGCCCGCGTCTCGGTGGATGTGCCGTCCACCGTCGCCTGCCAGCCGGGCCAGTAATAGATGGGGAAGGCGACCTCCGCGCCGCCCTCGCCGGCCTCCACTGTCCAGACGCGGCGTGTGGGCCTGTGCGCGGTTTCCCGTGCACTGACGAGTTCTCCGCCGAGTGGGATGGCGCGTGGTGGTGCGTCCGGGTCGAACAAGGCCGGGCCGGTGAAGGGCCGTGGCACGGCCCAGTGCGGCAGGTACTCGTAGCGGATGGTTGAGCCGATGTTGCCGGTAAAGAGTTCGTACAATTGCAGCCGTTTGGAGGTGACTTCCTCGGCGGCGATGGGTAGGTATTCGGGATGCAGGCCGGCCAGTCCGGCAAAGGCCAGGATGAGCGCCAGGACGATGCCGATGATCCACTGCCGCCGCTCCTCTTTCCCCCCTATCGGGGGAGAGGCGAGGGGCGGGATTGCACCCGCTAGCAGCGCGGCGAAAAGCGCCTGCACCGAGAGGATGCGCCACGGAAACTGGATCATCTGTAGCGGCGGGAGCAAATCCCACAGCGGGCGGGATAGGGGAGTGATGAGCCAGGTGGTCAGCAGCAGGCCGGTGATGGCAAAGAGCGAATGGCGGATTACGAATCTCAAATCTCGGCTCGCGGATCGCGGGCGGATACAAAGGAAAAGCGCAACGATTGCTCCCGCCAGTGTCAGTGCAGCTTGCACCAGTCCCATCGCGGCGAAGGCGGTCGGCTCTTCCGGGGTGATGGTGTAGTAGTCAAAAATGAACCTGAGTTGCACCAGGTCGTCCCACCGGAAATGCTCGTCGTGGGCAAAGTAGCCGGTCGTCTGGGCGGTCAGTTGTATGGCATCGGTCTCGGCGAGGGTGGGGAGCCAGTACCAGGTCGTGAGCAAGATGCCAATTAGCAGCGAGGCGACGAAGGATGAGACCGTGGACAGTAGTTTTTTGGGTGTGATGCGTGATGCGTGAAACGTGAGACGCAAAACGTGAAACGCGATATAGGGTAACAGGACGAAGAGGGAGAAGATGAAGGCGGATAGATTGTGGGTGACGATCAGGCTGGCGTAGGCCAGGATAGGTAGGATCGCCCGACGGAGGGAGGGGCGTTCGGCTAAACGATCGATCCCCCACAGGATGAGTGGGTAGAAGGCGAAGGCGGCGAACTCGGAGAGGGAGTCGCCCCGCACGTAGACGTTGACCAGGTGGTAGGGGGCCACGGTGTAGCCCACGGCAGCCAGCCATCCGCCGGTTCGGCTGCGCAGCGCCCGTCGCGCCCAGCCATACATCCCCACTGCCGCCCCAGCGAGGAAAAGCGTCTGGGTGAGCTTGATGGCGCCGAGGATGTCCACGCCGATCACGTTTAATCCGGCTGCCAGGTAGTACGGAAGCGCGGCGTAGTAGCTGAAGAAGGGGTAACCGAACCCGTAGGCAGCATCGGGCATCCAGCGAGCCGGGAAGACGCCAGCGTGCAGATTGGCTGCCAGTTGGTGCACGCGCAGCAGGTTGAACGGGCTATCGCCGCCGCCTCGGGTGTTCAGCAGTCCAGGCCCCCAAAGTGGACCGGCGGCGATCAGCGCCAAAAGAAGGAGCGTCGCCAAGGACAAGATGTTTCTCCAAGCGACGCTCCGTAAACGCATGTTGAGGGACCTCCGAGACTGATCTGTGAAAGCTTGGAGGTCTGGCGCTACATCACTCTCCGCCGGTTCAGAGCGAAGAGCACTGCTACACCTGCGCACAGGAGCAGCACCAGCACACCGCTCACCTTGGCGACCGTCGAGAAGATGGAGCGCATGCCGTCGTTACCACCGTCACCGTCCCCACCTGTGGAAGTGATGGGGGCGGCGTCCTCTCCGCTGCGCACGTTGCCAAAGGCGAGGTTGATGGTGGCTCCTTCTGTCAGTGCCACGGCCTGCTCGGCCACGCCGCTGGCTGCATAGGTTGGAGGTGGGTTTTGAACCACGCGATACGACCCGGCGGTCAGTCCGGTGAAGCAATAGGGTTCGTTGAAGCCGTCGGTGGTGTATTGATCAATCACGCCAGACGCATCTGCCAGGGTGACCTGCGCGTTAGGCAGCAGCTCTTCGTTCAACTCGTCCCGGAACGTGTCGCCGTTCCGGTCGTGGAAGGACAGCACACAGATAGAAGCGCCAGCTGCCCCTTCTGCTCCGCTCCCGCCTGCCTCTGCCCCTTCGCCTATTCCCTCTGCATTGGCGACAGCTTCAGACCCTGAAGGAGTTGGCGGCGAAGTGGGGACGGGCGTCTCACTGGGGAGGGAGAGCACCAGTTCCTGGCCTACGTGGATGATGTATCCCTCTCCTATGGAGCTGGCGTTCAGTTTGCGGATTTGTTCCACAGGCACCCCCGTCTTCTGCGAGATGAGGGAGAGCGTGTCGCCGGCCTGGACGATGTAGACGATCGCGCCATCTGGACGCGGCGTGGGCGTTGGCAGCGGCGTTGGGGAAGGGCCAGGTGTAGCCACCGGAACTGGCCGCGGAGTGTTCGTCGGTGGCACGCCCGGCGAGGTCACGGTCAGACTGGCGTCGTCCCAGTAAGCATCTTCGTGCTTGTTCTTCCACTTGGTCTTGGAGCGCAGAAAGACGACCACGATGCCGCTTTCCCCGACCTGGGCAGTGACCGGGCCGATGAGGCTATATGAGTCGTGGGAGATTTTTTCCGGGCTCCAAACGACACCGGCCGAAAGCGGGTTCACGACGCCGTTGGGCTCAATGCCAACCTGGAACACCATGCTCCACTTGTCGCCGCAGGACGTAGCGGTGTCGTTGTCCTCGTTGCAACTCCACCCTTCACCGTAAGCCGAGAATTGTACCGTGGCGCCTGGCTCCAGCCCACTTACGGACTGGTAAAATCCCGCGTTGTGGTTGCGCCAGAAGGTGAATAACCTTACGCCTTTCCTGCCACTGTGCACCCGGCGCGCATCTATATAATCCCACGCGTCGGTGACTTCCGGCTGATCCAACCAGCCTGGCTCGTGTTGGAACCAGGTTACCCATCCTGGGGGAGTAAAGATATTGCCTATGTCTTGTATTTTGTTGTTTGGAAACGTGTGGGCGTGATGGCTGTTCTCCACACCCCAGTCGGCCTCGAAGTCGCCGTTTTGCAGCAGGTTGGGGGAGTCCTCTTGTGGGGGCGCCAAGTCTGGCGCAGCCACGCTCCAGGTGGGCAGGGATCCCAGCAGTACGGCCACTAGCAGGATACCAATCAGTATGCGTTTTTGAATCATCGAAACCTCCTTAACAATGAACAATGTGCCAATTAACAATGAACAATGGTTAATCCGAGCGATTGAACATTGTTTGCTGTTCAGTTGTTAATTTGAAAGAGACAACAGCAGTTCATCGCCCAACGGTTCCCCGGTTTGGGTCTTTGCTTCCAGGTGTTCCATCGTCGGCCAGACGTAAAGTCCCACCGCGAGGTGGCATTCGTTATCTTGCACCTCTGACGGTTTCAGCACGTGTGGGTCTACGATCACGTCCCCCTTGCGCCATAGACTCGTGGGGTAGTGCCCCGTGGCAGGCTCCCCATCGCCTTGCGCGACTGACTGCGCACCATCGCGCAGGTGCACGAAGACGGTATAGTTCTCCGTTGGAGGTGCCAGAGCCTCCCACACTAACTGCACTTGCCATTTCCCCTCATCGATCTCGACCGTGTAGTCGATCAGCGCAATCTGATCGCCAAAGCGGGCTAGGTAGCCGGTCGGTTGCTCGGCCAATGGCATGGCCGCGTATGCGACGTAGGCTTCGTAGGGCGTCTCCTCCAAATCGCCTCGCGCCAATGGTCCTCCACGTGCATCGATGCGCGCGTTGCGTGGCAGGAACTCGTGGTAGCGCCCCAGGCCTTCGTAGGGCCAGAGCAGGAGCAGCGTTGCTTCGTCCGAAGACGGTGTCTCAGCAGGGAGCTTGACTACCTTTCCCGCTTCCGGCACGAGAAAGGGAATCGCTGCCCATTCGTCCCACAGCCGGTCATCCACGTAGACGCAGTGCCCGGTCTTGGGATTGGCTCGCCGCGCCGTGATTCCGCTTCCATCCCACCCGACGCCGGTGAAACGGTTTGCTTCAGCAGCCAGTTCTGCGGCGGCGTCCTCAAAGGCGTAAGCAACCTGCGGATCGGTTCCATAGCGGACAAAGTAATCGCGCACGGTTGCGGCCAGGCTGAATGCCAGCAATGCGCAGGCCGGTGCGATGGCCCACCCGCGTCGCACGCGCTGCGCCAACCAGCCAATCGCCGCGTCTATTCCCAACGCGGGGAAGACGACCAGCAGGGGCAGCACGCCTGCCGCACGTAGAAAGTGCGGCGCGTCCTCAGCCAGCCAGGTGGGGATGAGCATCAGCCCGACCCATACCAGGGCAAAAAGCGATGCCGTCTTCCGGCGCGCGCGTAGCAGAACCCAGGTCAACCCCAACACCATCGCCAGCCCCATGAGGGGGTCGAAAATGGGCCTCCCCGGCAGGTTGTGTCGCGGGATGGCGTCACCACGGACGAAGAACATCCCCAGCGTGCCGACCAGTTGGCGGCCCAGCATGCCCCACGGATTGCCGCCACTGATGAGCGGGTTCAAGAACCCCACCTGTCCCTGCCGTCCCATCACGATGTCCCAATGGCCCAAGGCGTAGATGCCCAGGGGGGCTACCATCGCCAGGGTCCCAAGTGCGAACCACAGGCCCCCTGGCCACAGTCGGTCGCCCCGGCCCGTGCGTACCAGATAGAGGGCGAAGATGGCCAATGCGATGGGGGAAAAACGAGCCGGCAGGTAGGCATAAAAGCAGAGGCCGTATAGGAGCCCGGCCAGAAGCCAGTCGTACCAGCGGCGTGAGCGGTATGCCCGTGCGCCGAGCCACAGTGCCAGTGATGTCGTCAATGGCAGCGTGACGGCGCGAAAGCCGATGCGGCTGAGGTGCACGTGCCACAGCGTGACCGCCAGGATCGCCGTGCTCAACAGGCTCACCCGGCGGTTGAACCAGGCGCGGACCATCAGATAAGTTGCGGGAATTGTAAATGTGCCACTTATGGCCGCAGCCAGGCGTAACGCGCCCGGTGTGCGACCCAGCAATCCTACTGTAGCGGCGACGAGGTAGATAAACAAGGGTTCGCGGCCATTGTTGGCCGCGAAGTAGATTGGCCATTGGCCCTTTAGAACCCCTAGGGCGTCAAGGCCGTTGAATGCTTCATCGTGATAGAGCCCCGGAGGGATATCCTCCAGAGCGAGAACACGCAGCGCTGCCGCCAGCGCCGTGATACATATGACTAGCGTGCACTCCCTTAGCCATTTGCGCCACCGGCGATGCCGCAGACGTTGGCTTGGTAGGACCTCATCACCACCTGCCGAGCTTGCCAAAGCGGGCGAATTATAGCACAATGCAAGTGCTTGTCAAACTTTTGAAAGGTGACATAATAGAATCTGTGCGTGTTTTGATGATCTCCAGGCCCTGCATGGTGGGGGCCTATCAGCGTAAACTCGAGGAAATCGCCCGCTTTCCAGACGTCGAATTGATGGTTGTCGTTCCGCCGGCGTGGCGTGAGGGCGGGCGTGTGATGCGCTTGGAGTGCGCTTACACCGAGGGCTATGAACTGGCCGTTGAACCCCTGATGTTCAACGGCAGTTTCCACCTGCATTTTTACCCTCGCCTGGGGCGGCGGTTGCACGTCTTTGCGCCGCATGTCGTGCACATAGACGAGGAACCCTACAACTTTGCCACCCTTCACGCGATGTGGCTGGCCAAGCGCACCAGCGCACGCACGTTGTGGTTCTCCTGGCAGAACCTGAACCGGCGCTACCCTCCACCCTTCCGTTATTTCGAGCAATACAACCTGCGCTGCGCCGACCATGCCATTGTGGGAAGCGAAGGTTCAGCGACGATCTGGCGGGCGAAGGGGTATGCCGGCCCGCTGGCCGTCATTCCTCAATTCGGTGTGGACGCCGATATTTTTGCGCCGCAAGATAGTGGGTGGAGCGCCGACGGCGATTTCGTCATCGGGTACGCGGGGCGGTTGGTGTCGGAAAAGGGTTGCGATCTCCTGTTGGAGGCGGTGGCTGGCCTGGACGGCGCGTGGCGGTTGGTCGTCCTGGGAGCAGGGCCGGAGCGGGAGCGCCTAGAGGCATTAGCCCACCGTCTGGGAATAGCTGGCCAAGTTTCCTTCAGAGGCTGGCTTCCCGCTTTAGATCTGCCCGCTTTCTACCGGTCGTTGGACGCGTTTGTGCTTCCTTCACGCTCCCAACATAACTGGGTCGAGCAGTTCGGGCGCGTGTTGGTGGAGGCGATGGCCTGCGGCGTACCCGTGGTCGGATCCGATTGCGGTGAGATCCCCCGCGTGATGGGGGATGCCGGGTTGGTATTTCCCGAGAATGATGTCGAAGCGCTGCGCGAACATTTAGTTCGTTTGATGCGCGATTCCGATCTGCGGGCCGGGCTGGCGAGACGCGGGCGGGAGCGGGCGCTGGCCCGCTTTACTCAGGCGCACATCGCTGCCCAGACGGTAGAGGTATATCGGGCGCTGACCTCTCCTGTTTCCCACTTGTAATCCAGGCCACGTCATTCCCCAGGGGGTAACCCGTGACGATCAAATTTGGCGCCAACGACTGGCGCGCCGTTATTGCCGATATCTACGGAGCCAATGTTGTGCGTCTACGCTGAGGCGCGTGAGCCGGGGACGGTCGATGCACTGCTGGCCTATGGGAGCAGGTAGCCGGTGGGTAGTGTGTCGATGCGTTAAGCAGATGGGGAATGTCGTAGGCGCTGTCCGTTTGCGGCAGCGCTTTTCTTTCCGACATTCCCCCGGCGCGGGCATTGTTGGGTTACAGGGTGGGGTATTTATCCCAAAAGCAATGCGCGTTGCAGTGTGCTCTCCTTGCTTCCGGGCGTTTTTTGCAGTACAATTCTTTTAGGTCTGTTACGATTAAGGCATACGCCTGATGAGGCTCTTGAACAGAGTGTAGGGGAGATTTTGGGGGGTGTTGTGGGCGGTGAAGCCGCACTCACACCCCCGCCCCCGAGATTATTGAGATGATACGAATTGCGTTTATTGGTGGCGCAATGAGCGTTACCCGGGGGTCTAAAGGCGACGCTTGAGAGCGCATCGTGCTGTTATGGGGTGTTATTTGACGATGGGGTGAAGAAGCTGTTGGAGGCGGTAAAGCGCGTTCTGGAACATCTTCCGGGAGCGGTGAGGCGCGTCGTTGACAGGTTTTTCAACGTCGCGTCGGCGGACCCTGACGACGCACGGCGGCGAAAGTTGCTCAACTTTTTGCTTCTGTGTACTGTCGTGTTTATGCTTGTGGAAGTGTGGGCGGCGGTTGCCGGCCTGTCGTCATCGCCTTTGGAAGATGTGGGGGTACTTCTCTGGGGTATACCCATTATCTTGGGCTGCGCCTTGGTTGTCTATGTGATCAACCATTACTGGTCGCGACAGGTAGCCGGGGCGCTGTTTCTATTGCTTGTGGCGCTCTCTGCTTTCGCCAGTAGCTGGGGAGATGTGACGTCGAGCCGTAGCCTCGTCTCTCTGGCTGTTCCCATCGTCATGGCCAGCGTCCTGTTGTCCCCTTATGCTACCTTCGCTGTGGCTGGCTTGGTTGGCGTGGGGGTTATCATCTTGGGGGTGGGGGTGTATGGGGCCGGGCTTGGCGAGTTGCTGCCAGCAGTATTGGTCTTCTTTTTGATCGCCTTGGTCTCCTGGATTGCGTCCTACAGCACGGAGCGGGCTTTGAGTGAGCTGCGTCTCATCAACCGCGAGCTCGACCAGCGCGTCGCCGAGCGGACCAGGGATCTGGAGAGGCGCTCTATCCAATTGCAGACTGCCTCTGAGGTTGCCCGCGACGCCACGGCCACCCTCGACATTGAAAGACTCCTTAACGACACGGTGCACCTCATCTCCGAGCGGTTCGGATTTTACCATGCCGGTGTCTTCCTATTGGATGGCAAGGGGGAGTATGCTGCTCTACGTGCGGTCTCCGATTCTGAGGGTGGGCAGCGTATGCTCGCGCGTGAGCACAAGCAGGCGGTCGGTAAAGAAGGTATCGTTGGCCACGTCGCCGGCACGGGAGAGCCACTCGTTGTCCTGGATGTAGGTAGGGAGGCCGTTCACCTCGTCAACCCCGA
>CAZWPV010000013.1:0-16513 GCA_964635485.1 uncultured Anaerolineales bacterium | reverse complement strand
TCGTCCACGGTACTGAGAAGGACGTGCTCGCAGTTGAGCGTGCGGTACCCCGCCTCCAAGACGGCGCGTACCATTGCCTCCTCTTCTAGTGAGGAGGAAATGGCACGGCTTGTTTGATACAACGACTCCATGCTCAGAGCCGTCTTCTGTGCCTCGGCGAAAAGCCGGGCGCCGTCTATCGCCTGCGCCACCTGCTCGCACACCGCCTCGACAAGGGTGATCTCTTCAGGGGACCAGTCCCGACCATCGGCAGCCTCGACGCCCAGGCTGCCGATGACCTGGCCACGAATCCTGAGCGGCACGGCCAACGCGGTCCCCTCGGCCTCCGCAGCGTCAAACGCGACGGTCTCGCCACGTTCCACGGCCAGGCTGTGGGCTGGTGACGGCAGCTCTTCGATCGGCGAAACGTCAACGCGGTCGTAGACATAGCCCAGCGCATGTTCCGCCGCCGATAGCCCAGCCCAAGTCTCGGCGCTGAACTGGCCATAAAGCAGGTTCAACTCGCGCACCTGCTCCTCTGTACGCTGCACCAGACGGGCGTTTTCGATAGTGATGGCCAATTGGTCAGCCAGGATCCGCAAAACAGCCACGTCGTCTTCCGAGAAGGCAGATGGCTGCGTGGATTGAACATCCAGCACGCCTATGACCTCACCACGGACCGCCAACGGGAGGGCCATTTCAGAACGGGTTTCCGGCAAATCGGGGTTGTCAAAGAAGACGGCATCCTCTCCGACGTCGAGGGCAACGCGTGGTTCGTTCGTCGCCGCCACGTAGCCGACGACACCAACCTGGCCAACGGCGAGCCGGTGATTCTGCTCCAACATGCGCTTGCCACCCTCAGAAGAGGCCGCACGCAGAATAGCGTATTGCTTCAATTCGTCCAGCAAGAAAATGCCCGTGTGGTAGAAACCGAACCCCTCTGAAACAAGCTGCACTACCCGCTCGAGGAGATCGTGCACGTCGAGGATTGAGACGGCCTCACGGGCTACCTCGGCCACCGTTTGAAGCTGCACGGCCCGGCGCTCCAGCGCCAGCTCGGCCTGCTTGCGGGCGGTGATATCTCTTGAGATGCCAAAGGTGCCGACGATCTCTCCCGTCTCATCCCGCAGGGGCATCTTGCTCGTCGAGACCCAGCTCACACTGCCGTCCGGCCACGTCTCTTTCTCCTCTAGGCCCAACACCGGCTCGCCGGTGCGGATGATTCTCTGCTCGTCCTCGTACGCCGGGCGGGCATGTTCCTCGGTGAAAAAATCAAAGTCTATCTTGCCCACGGCATCCGCCGGATCATCCAAGCCAAATCTCTCGGATTGGGAGCGACTGACTTTGACGAAACGACTCTCGACATCCTTAAAATAGATGTGGTCGGGAGTGTAATCCATCAAGGCGCGCAGCAACAGCTCTTCCTGAGTCGGCGCCTCCTGCGCTTCCTCAAACTGCTCCACGTCCTTCTGCAACCCGGCGACCTGCCGACGAAGATCTTTCAACTCCTCGACAAGTTCTGCTTTTGTCTTTCTCATATCACTTTTGGCCATAGCCTGTCACTCCCGCGGCCCGTCTACGACGTTTACTCGCCCATCCCTTCCGTAGGTTGTTCATCATCTGCTGGCGCAGCCTCCTGCTGGCTCGTGTCTAGCCTTATGAACGCCCGGTCGGAGCCAAGGGCTGTGCCCAGGCCCCGCACGGCGGTTTGCAAAATCCTCTCTACGTCCATAGAAGCACGTACCTGGGCAGTGATATCGGCGATAAGTCGGTCTCGCTGTGCCCGCTGGCGGGTCTCGTCAAGCAGGCGGGCATTTTCCAAAGCCAGCGCCAGACGATTGGCGATCTCTTCGACCAGGGAGAGGGTTTCGGGCGAGATGGCCTGATCCTCCAGACCCAGACTGAGCACCCCTACCACTTGGTCACGCAACTTGACCGGCACAGACATCGTGCCGCCAGATTCCTGTTCATCACCCGCCGCCTCTGACTGGCGAGAGGTAACGATGGGTTTACCGTCCAGCCACGCCTGACGGGCTTCTGGGGATAGCTCAGCGACTCGCTCGATCCCCAAGCGCCGATAGCGATATCCCAGTCCCTCCCTGCCTCGCCTGACGGACGTGCGCCAGGACTCTTGGGTGTAACGTCCCGAGGCTAGCTCCAGCTCACGCATCGCCTGCTGCATCTCTTCCAGCAGCCGGGTGTTCTCGATCGAAACCGCCAACTGATCCGCCATCGTCTGGAACACTGCCGCGTCGTCGCCATCAAAGGCCTTCTCTCGCTGGCTGTGAATCTCCAGAGCGCCAATAATGCGCCTGCCAACCCGAAGTGGCAACACGATCTCCGACCGGGTTTCAGGCAGCAGCGGGTTTTCAAAGCTCACAGCGTCATCGCCCGTGTCCAGAAGAATGCGATGGTAGCCGCTGCTGAAAACGTAGCTGATGGGGCCCTTTTCCTCCAAGTCCACCCGATAATCTTGCTCCAACATCTGCCGCCCCGTCTCACCGGTGGCAGCCCGCAGGACAGCGTACTTGCCCTGCTCGTCCAACAAAAAGATCGCCACGTGATAAAAGCCCAAGCGATCTAGGATCAGGTTGGTGGCCTGACCCAGCAACTCGCCCAACTCTCGCGCGGCGGTGATATCGCGCGCTATCTCGGCCACTACCTGCAACTGCATGGATCGGCGTCCCAACTCCAGGGTGCTGAGCTGCAACTCCCTGCTCCTGGTCTCTAGCTCGCGGTTGACCTTGGCCAACTCGCGCTCATTGGCTCGGGTGCGCCTAAGCGCGTTGATGATACTGCGCCGGCTGAGGCCCACAATCGTCGTCGTCGCAACGACGATACCGAACAGCATAAAGAAGTCGTCGAGCCCTACCCCGGTCGAAGGGTATATGGGAATCGTGGACTGGCCGATCTGCACGCCGGAGAGTTCAAGCACAAACACGATGAACATGGACGCTATGGCCAAAAAACCAAAACCCGCAGCCGCGCCCCATCCCATCAGCAACCCGGCTATGAAAATGGCCACAAAGAAGGCAGGGGTGACCGTGCTGCGTATGCCGCCGAAAATGACAATGGTGACGGTCGTCACCGCCCAACAAAGGGTCGCCAACAATCTGCCTGCCTGACGCACGCGCCCCCGGTGAGACATCCAAATCAACACCGCAAGCGCCGGGACAAACACCGCATAAATCATCACGGCAGTCGCGATCTTAGCCCCTAGCGTAGCGTCACGGTCCAGAATCTGGGGTATAGAGACCCCGATGATTGCCCAGAGCACGACCCATAGCAGGATATTGAGGAGCGCTGCATTGCGCGTCTTTTCCTCGTCACCCTCAAACACCGGCGGGGCAAAGATTTTTCTAATCCACAGCCATACACTCATTGGCGTTTCCTCTCGTCACTACTCTACGTGGATCCTTTCCCTCCGTCGCCATCCACCGCCGCAGCCTCTCCAAGGGTGCCCACATGGACAGACGCCTCAGCGACGTTGGGCAACTGCCCCAGCTCCCGCACGGCAGAGCGCAACAGGGTATCCATATCGAGCGATTGTGTGAATTGGGCCGTCATCTCACCGAGCAACTGCTCGCGCCTCGCGCGCCGCTCCGTCTCTTCTAGCAGGCGGGCGTTCTCCAGCGCCATTGCCAGGCGGTCGGCCACCTCCTCGATCTGCGAAACAGTCCGGGAGGCGATATCCGTCTTTGACGAGCGGAGGCTCAACACGCCGATGACCTGTCCACGCAGCTTGATGGGGATGGCAGCGGCGCTGACGGCCTCCTGACCGCCGTCCCCTGGGGATTGGACTGTGGTGACCACTGACCTGCCCTCCAGCCAAGCCTGCTGAGCCTCCGGCGGTTGTTCGACCGCTGGCTCGATGTCCGTTCGTCGGTACCGATACCCCAGCATCCGTTCCCCACCGGTTTGCCACGTCTCCCGGGTATATCGCCTGGAGGCGATCTCCAGCTCGTGCATCGTTTGTTGCATCTCCTGGAGCAGGCGGGCGTTCTCAATCGCCACCGCCAACTGGTCGGCAATCGTCTGCAAAATCGACACATCCTCGGCGTCAAAGGCCGCCTCCTCCCGGCTCTGCACGTCCAGGGCGCCGATGACCCGCCGGCCTATGCGCAGCGGCAATGCCATCTCCGAGCGCGTCTCTGGCAACAGGGGATTCCGAAAGTGCACGGCATCGGCGCCCACGTCAAGGGCGACGCGAGACTCCCCGGTGAACGCAACGTACCCTACGATGCCGCTCTTCCCCACCCGCAGCTTGTGTCCTTGTTCCAGCAATTGTCGGCCCACCTCCCCGGTGGCCGCCCGCAACACGGCATACTCGCCCGCTTCGTCCACCAGGAAAACACCGGCGTGGTAAAATCCAAAGCGCCGCCGGATCATGTTGACCGCTCGATCCAACATATCGTCCAGGCTGCGCGCGGCAGTGGTATCGCGCGTGATCTCGGCGGCTGCCCGGAGCTGAACAGCGTGCCGCTCCAGCTTGCGGGTCCGCGCCCGCAACTCGTCACGGCTGGCCTGTAGCTCGCGGTTCATCTCGGCCAGCGCGCGCTCGTGGCTTTGGGCGCGATTGAGCATGTTGACGATGCTGCGCCGGACGAGGGCCAACAGCACCGCCATCAGGGCGGCGAAGGCGAGCAGCATGAACAGATCGTCAAAGTCCACGTCACCTCTGGGGCGTATGGCCTCTTGTACGGCCGGCGGCATCAAGTGAGCCGTTTCACCATAGTACACCAAAAATACCCCTATCGCAGCCAGCAGGCTCAAACCGCCAAAAGCAACCGCCCAGCGGCCGCCCAGGAGCAGCCCGGCGATAAAGATCACCAACAGATAGCCGGCAGATCCCGCCGTGCGCAACCCGCCGAAGAAAAAGAGCATGGCAGTGACCGACACCCAAACGGCAATACACATCGCAAAGCTGCCCGCCCGCACGAACCCACTGTGAAGCAACAACAGCACCCCGGCGAGCAAGGCGAGGAAAGCCGCTATCAGCCCCACAGTCAACCACATGTCCGCCACAGTCTCGTTGAACAAGACCAGACCGGGAGAAGCCACCAGGATGATAAAGCCCCCGGCCCAGACGATGATGTTGAGAAATCCCGCAGTACGCGTCTTGTCTTCATCGTCCGCAAAGATCGGCGGAGTGAAAAGTTTTCTAATCCAAGACATTTGCATGCCCTCTCATCGTGTTTTACCCGTTTCCCGTTCCTTCGTACTCGCCTGCCGGGGCAGGCGCGCCGGGCGTCCCTATGTGAACCGATACCTCGTCCACTTGTAGCAGTTGCCCTAGTTCCTGTATGGCGGTCTGCAACAGGGTTTCTGTATCCAGAGAACGAGTGAAGCGTGCCGTCATATCGCTCAACGTCTGCTCCCACCCGGCCAGTTGGCGGGTCTCTTCCAGAAGGCGCACGTTCTCGATAGCCAACGCCATCTGGTCGGCCACGGCCTCGATGAGAGCAATCTCGTCCTCCGTCCACTGCCGCTTGCCCTGCGCCTCCTGCAGTCCCAGCGCGCCGATGACCTCGCCACGCAGCGTGACGGGCATCACAACGGTGACTCGATCTGTGCCCCCGTCGCCATCCGACTGCACAACTGCCTTCTGCTGCGCAACCACCTTTTCGGCCTCAGACAGCACCGTGCCATCGAGAGGCGCTACTTCCGGCGACGTACGTTGATAGACGGACTTGACGCGCCTCGGCACGAGCTCAGACCACTGCTCGCGCACGTAAAGCCTCTGGCTGGCCTCCATCTCCCTCAGCCTGCGCCGCAACTCGGCGAACAAGCGGGCATTGTCAATCGTCACTGCGATGTTATCGGCCATCGCCTGGAGTATGGCGATATCTTCCTGGGAGAACGCCCCGCTCTCGGCGCTATGAGCATCCAGGGCACCAAGCACGCGACCGCGGGAGCGCAGCGGCATGGCGATCTCCGAGCGCGTCCGCGGCAACAGGTCGTGGCCGGTATACCTGTCCTCCCCGCCCAGCTCGACCGAGGGGTTCGGCTGAGGCTCACCCGAAGCCAAAGTCGCGTCCAGCACGATGTGGGCTTGTCCCCTAGCTGTGCATTGCCCAACCGCTGAGTCGTCGCCGATTTCGACGCCGTAACCCCGCGCCAGCATGCGGCGACCGGCCTCGCCCGTGCCTGCCCTGAGCACCACGCCGCCGGCCCCTGCGCCCTCTTCGCCGCTCAGGAACAAGCCGACGTAGTACAGGCCAAACCGCTCCTGGATCAGATCCACCACCTGCTGCATCAGCTCTTCGGGATCAAGGATCGACGAGGCCGCTTGCGAGACCTGGCTGGCGGTTTCAAGCTGCAGCGAGCGCCTCCGTAGCATCTCATTCGCCACCGCCAATTCCTCCGCCCGCTCTCGAAGGGCATCCTGCGAGCGAACCGCCGCAGTATGCTTCTCCTCTACCTCGCGGAGAGACGTGAGCAGGGAGGAGTTAAACAACCACTGGAGCAGCGTGACGGCCGTTATCAGCATGAAGAAGGTGCTACTCAGATTCATCACGACTTCCCAGCGTGCAACGTCGAGCACCTCGGCCGACACAATCCATCCCAGGTGATGAGCGATGGTAAATGAGACATAGGTGATGAAGCTGAATATCGCCGCACAGATCCCGGCCCTCTGTTGGACGAGAACGGAGAACAGGATAGGGGCTAACAACAGGTACATCCCCCCGGCTCCCAGCGGGCCATCTATGTACAGGCTGAATATGCCAGCGACGTAGGCCAGCACGACGAGGATGGTTGTGCGCAATGTGGTGCCGAGTCCACGGAACAGGTTCAAACCCAGCAGCACCACCCAGGCGACAAAGAAGGGTAGATAGGTGATCCACAAATCCGGGTCACTCAGGCTAAAGATCACCAGGGTGGAGACGATGATGGTGGCAACGACCGACATCGCGACGAGCAGGATGTTCAAAATCCTGGTGCGCTTTTCCTGAATCTCCACTTCCCAGGCAGGCGGTGCACTCGGCGGGGCAGGCTGAACGACTTCCCACACGACCCGCTCGGGCTCGGGCTCAACCTCAGCTTCCTCAGTCGCCTCGGCGACGACTGCGGGCAGAGCCTCCTCGGCCAAAGCAGGCTCGGCCGGTTCGACTTCCTCGGCGGTCAACAGCTCGGCCATCGTAGGCAGCTCGACCGGCTCTGATACCTCGTGCTCGGCCTCAGCGGGCCCTGCCTGTTCGATCACCTCAGGTTCAACGGAGGCCAGCTCTGGCTGTTCGACTTCCTCGGCAACTACGGGCTCCGCAGCGAGCAGGTCGTCAATAGCAGGCGTCTCTGCCGGCACCTCGGCTGGCTCGACTTGAGCCGGCTCCGCCTCAGGCTGCTCTGCCTCAGGCTGCTTAGCCTCCTCGGCCGCTTCGACGGCGGGTTCGGCAGCGAGCAAGGCGTCGATGGCAGGCGTCTCGGCAGATACCTCGGTCGGCTCAACCGCAGCAGGCTCGACCGGAGACGGCTCTGCCTGCTCAGCCTCGACGAGGTCGGCGACGATCTGAGACTCGTCTAGTTTCTCCTCCTCTGCCTGCGCCTCTTCCTCCGCATCAAAGTCAGAGAATAATCCGTCAAGTTGACCTGTGAGATCTTTACGCTTCTTCGCCATGGGTTGTCAACTCCTTGCCGCCATGGTCTACCAGCTCCTTGGCCAGGGCGCGATACTGTTCGGTCGCCCGTGTGTTCGGCGCATACAGGTTAATCGGCTGCCCAAACGCCGGGCTTTCCCTCAACTTGGTATCCACCCCGATGACTGTTTCGAGTAGAATCTCGTTCAACCCTCGCTGCATCTGCTCAAGCACGACCCGGGAAATCTTGTTGCGCATGTCGTACATCGTCACCAACACGCGATAGGTCAATTGAGGATTGCTCTTCTCCTGTACCCGCTGCACCATCGCCAAATAGCTCTTGAGCGTCCGCGAGGCATAATACTCGCACTGGATGGGAATGATGAGCAGTTCAGCCGCCGTCAGGGCATTGACGGTCAGCGTCCCGAGAGAAGACGGGCAATCCATAACGACAAAATCGTAAAAGCACTGATCCATCGTTTCCAAGCCATTCTTCAGCCGGAACTGGTAGTTCGGTCGCCCATAGAGGATCTTGTCCAGGAGAAGCAGTCCCTGGCTGGCCGGGATGATGTCCAGACCAGGCACAGGGCTTTCACGGCTGACGCTGACCATCGAAGCGTTGCCCAGGAGCGCGTCTCCTATCGTACGGTGCAGTTCCTCCGGCTTGATGCCCAGGGACTGGGTGAGATTAGCCTGCGGGTCGAGGTCGATAAGCAGGATGTTCTTTCCCATCTCCGCCAAGCACCCTCCCAACGACAGGCACGTGGTCGTCTTGGCCACCCCGCCCTTCTGATTACTGATCACGATCGTCTTGGCCATAGCAGATGACTTCCTTTAGGATTCGTTAAGAAATGCCTTCCTGTGCCTCGATTCAGATTGCGTAACTGCATGTCAAATCTTGTCGTTTCAGGCCCGTAAAAGCTTGTCCTAATCGCCGTTTGAAGGGTTCAAAGTGCTTTTCGTCGTGTCGCTGCAGGAAGCTATTCTTTTACAGGCCCTTACTCGTGACACTCACTCGTCATTCCCATCGTCCTGCGCCGACGGAGCGACTCCCAACCGCGCAAAGGCGTGCGACGGTCCCAACGCGCCGAACAGTTCATCCACCGCCGTCTGCACGATGTCCTCGATACTGGCAGCGCGCCGCATCTTGTCCGTGATGTCGCGCGTCAGCCGCTCGCGCGCCGCGCGGCGCTGCGTTTCGTCGAGCAGGCGTATGTTCTCTGCCGCCAGAGCGAATTGCTCACCGACTTCTTCGGCCAGGGCGACGTCATCGACACTCCACCGGTCTACCCCCTCCTCAATCCTGAATCCCAACGCCCCGAGGGGGTGGCCGCGCAACGTGACAGGAACCACCAAGACTGACACACCGTCATCGCCCTCCAAAATGGTCGTGCGCTGCTCGCGCATCGCCTGCTGCACCTCGGGCAGCAGCGCGTCGTCAAGAAGCACCAGCCCGGCCTCGGTCTGCTCGTAGCCGCTGACCTCTGTAGCGCGCGTGTACTCGCTCCACGCTTGCTGGATGTAATGCCGCTGCGTGGCCTCCACCTCCGCCAGCGCGGCCTGCGTCTGCTCGAACAGGCGGGCGTTGGCGATGGCGATGGCAGTCTGGTTTGCAAGAGCGACCAAAAGATCCCGGTCATGCTCGCCGTAGGCGCGAGGGGTGGTAAAACTCTGGATACCCAGCATGCCAAGCACCTGGTCGCCGACCACCATCGGCGCGCCCAGCCAGGAGAGAGAGGGTTTCCCGACCATCTCTATCTCCATCTCCGCCATCCGTTCGGGTAGATTTTCCTCGATAAGCAAGGGCGTGCGGTGACGGATGACGTACCCGGTGAGACCCCGATCCACGGGCATGGTGGGAAATACATCCAGCTCCTCCTGGGTCGTGTCTAGAGGAAAAGTGACCTCGCGTCCATCCGGATTGTAGAGGGCGATGTAAAAGTTGGTGGCATCCAGCAAGCGGGAGGCCCCCCGGTAGACCTCATTCAGCACTTCTTCCACATCCAAGTGGACCGAAAGAATCTGGCCCAGGTCTCTCAACACGTCCATTTCCTCGGCTCGGGTCTGAGCCCGTTCAAACAGCCGGGTGTTGGCGATGGCGTTAGCCAGTTGGTCGGCCATGGTCTGAAAAACCGCAACGTCCTCGTCGCTGAATGCAGCCTCCTCGATGGACTGAACCGTCAGCGCGCCGACAGCCTCGCCCCGGCTGACGAGCGGCAACGCCAGCTCGGAGCGTGTCTCTGGCAAGAGCGGGTTTTCAAAGCGCACCGCCTCCTCGCCCACGTCCAGCGCGACGCGTGCCTGCTTGTTGGCGACGCACCAACCGATCATCGACCCACCGCCGATCTCCAGCTTGTGCCCGCGCGCCAACATCTGCCGCCCCGCCTCGCCGGTGCCCGCCTGCAACACAGCCCACTTGCCGCCGGGTTCGCCTGCCGAACCCGCCTCGTCGACCAGGAACAGGCCAACGTAGTACAGGTTAAACCGCTCCTGCACCAACTCCACCACTTGCCGGATCAACTCGTCGGGATCGAGGATACTGCTGGCCGCATGCGAAACCTCGGCGGCGGTCTGAAGCTGAAGGGCACGCCTCTCCAGGGCTAGCTCCGCCTGCTTGAGCAAGGTGATGTCTCTGGAGATGCCAAAGGTGCCCACAATGTTGCCTGCCTCGTCGCGCAGCGGCATCTTGGACGACAAGACCCACGTATCCGGACGATCAGGCCACGTCTCTCGCTCCTCGATACCCAATACAGGTTCGCCGGTCCTAATGATTTCCCGCTCGTTCTCGTACGCCTGCCGGGCGTGCTCTTCCGAGAAAAAGTCAAAGTCGGTCTTGCCGACTATCCAAGCAGGATCGCTCAAGCCGAACGTCTTGAGGTGTGCGCTAGTGGTCATGATGAAACGACTCTCATTGTCCTTGAAGTAGATATAGTCGGGGACGTTTTCCATGAGGGCTTTCATCAAGTACTGCTCGCGAGCCAGCGCTCTATACAGCCGGGCGTTGGCGATGGCATTGGCCAGTTGGTCGGCCATCGTCTGCAAGACCGCGATATCTTCATCGCTAAAGGCAGCCTCTTGGGTGCTCTGAATGGTCAGGGCACCAATGGCCTTGCCACGGCTGACGAGCGGCAGCGCCAACTCGGATCGTGTCTCCGGCAGGAATGGGTTTTCGAAGCGCACGGCTTCCTCGCCTACGTCCAACGCGATGCGCGGCTCTCTATTGGCGACGCACCAGCCGATCATCGACCCGCCACCAACCTCCAGCCTGTGTCTCTGTTCCAACATCTGCCGCCCGGCCTCGCCGGTGCCCGCCCGCAGCACGGCCCACTCACCCGCCTCGTCTACCAGGAACAGGCCAGCATAGTACAGATCGAACCGTTCGCGGACCAGATTCACCACTTGCCGGATCAACACGTCCAGATCGAGGACGCTGCTGGCGGCGCGCGAGACCTCGGCGGCGGTTTGGAGCTGGAGCGCGTGCCGCTCCAAGTCGGCCAGCAGCCGCTCCCGTTCGGCCTCGGCCTGCTTGCGCTCAGTGATCTCTCGAGACACACCTACCAGCCCGGTGACTTTTCCCTGACTGTCGTGCAACAGCACTTTGGTGGTCAAGGTCCACCGTGGATTGCCAGCTGAGTCTCGGGTGGCCTCCTCATGGTCGAGTATGGATTGATCTGACTGGAAGAGTGCCTGCTCGTCGGCGTAGAATTGCGCCGCCAGTTTCTGCGGATAGAAATCAAAGTCGGTCTTGCCAATGAGGTCATCCGGCGTGGCCGCCCCCATATGGCGGGCCAGCGCCATATTGCCGACGGCAAATCGACCTTCGGCGTCTTTGGCAAAGATATACTCCGGCAGGTTGTCTATCAACGTGCGCAGCAGATTGCGCTCTTCCATCAGCGTCTCCTCTGCCCGTCTTTGATCCTCCAAGAGCCGCGCCCCTTGCAGCGCGCCACTGATCTGACCACGCAGCACGTCGTAGATACTCACATCCCGCTGGCTCACCTCGAACAGCGCAAACCCCAGCTGGTTCTCCCGGAAATAGAGCGGCTCAACCATCATGTGATACCGTCGCTCTTGGGGCAACATCCCCCCCGGCGCGAGTTGTGCAGAGGGAAACAGCCGCCCGCCCTCCTCGAATTTGATACGCCCCTTCTCGTCATAGGCCAAGATCAGCCTGGCCCGCGCGGTTGGTTTCTCCGGCTCCTGGTACAGAGATAGGTAGCAACTTGGGATGCCCAGGCGTGGCAGCTCTTGGGCAATCACGTCCGACAATTCATCTATGGTAGGAGAGGTGATCAGGAGCTGATCGATTTCACGCAGCACTCGGTCTCGCTGCCCACTCTGGAAGCTCTCGTACGCTCGGGCCTGAACCGCCGTCTCCTCGACCAGCACCCGGGCTTGGTGCCACAGATTCTCGGCGTGAAACAGTGACTCGCCATCGAGATAGGGTAGCACGTGGCGACGCAACGTCGAGAGGATCCCCTGCCACGCGCTTGCGCTACCACCTGCCGTCGCTACCCGGCGCAGAGCATCACCCCAGGTAGCGAGAAAGATTCCGGGAGACCGACCCTCCATCTCGGCAATGAAGCTATCCAAAAGCTGCTCCACTTCGCCGGAAGCGACACGACCGGAAAGAGCTTCTGTCACCTGCGCCATATCGGCGAGTACGCTTTTCCGTTTGGCGGCGAGGACATCGGACCAGGATTTTTTCGCCGCCGAGCGCCTCTCAAGAGCCGCGGCAGCCTCCACCACTGCAGGGGATTGACAACCACACGAGCGGCGCACCATCAACTGCAAAGGCACAGTCGCCTGCTCGGGCACTTGCTCGCCCTCGATCATGGCCAATACTTCTTCGACCGCCTTCTTCCCCACCTCGTCCAGCGGCTGCCGCACTGTAGTCAGAGATAAGATGGTGGCCCTGGTTTCCTCCACGTCGTCGAAACCCACCACCCCCACCTCCTGGGGTACGCGCACGCCCCGCGCCTGCAGTTCCTCCAGAGCGCCGAGGGCCAGGCTATCGTTGGCCGCCACAACCGCATCAAAGTCCGCCTTGCGCTCGTCGAGCAACAGCCGAACCATCGCATGTCCATCGACCCGCTCCCAACCGCTGTACGGCGTAACCAGTTCCGAGTCGAGAGCGATGTCATGCTCGGCCAACACATCGGCGTAGGCGCGATACCGCAGGGCCTCCTCCTGGCTGCCCTTGGGCCCACGGATGAACGCAATCCGGCGATAGCCGTGGACTTCTACGAGATGGGCGACGTCCTCCCGCATGCCCTGGTAGTTATCCACCAGGATGCTGGGGACTCCCTCCATCTCCCGTCCAATGCTGACAACCGGCAAAGGGCGAAAACCCTTGCAGAACGCCTCCATCTCCTCCGACTCAACCGCCCAGTCCAGAATGCTGGACCAGATGATAAGGCCGTCTATCGTTTCGGAACTCACCAAGTCATAGAGCACGTTGCCCTGGGCGGCGAAACCCTCTGGGGTGCGCAGTATGCCGCCATCGAAGCAGATCAGATTGACATCCCGTTCCAAAGCTGCATCCGCTATGCCTGACCACGATGCCCGGTGAAATTCCCTCTCGAACTTTGTCATCAGCAAGCCGATGGTCGGACGCTTTTTCTTTTCAGTTGCCTCGCCCCTTCTTTTACTCATACGACGTCTCCATCAAATCCGTCAACTAGCGCACCAACCCAGCAGTACCACACTCAGCCAGTCTGTTCCTCTCGGACGTCTGTCGCCCTATCTCCACCTTTATCCCTTACCACTCCGGCCCCGATGCCTAGCTGCACGAAAGCAGAAGACACCCCTAAAATATTAGCTACCTCACGGATGGTCGTCTGCATCAGAGTCTCCATGTCGACGGCGCTGCGCATCCTATTCACCACGTGGCTGATCAACTGCTCACGGGCGGCACGGCGCTGTGTGTCGCGATAGAGACGAGCGCCCTCTAGTGCCTCACCCAGTTGATCAGTTAACTCTTCTAGTAGCGCTACCTCTTCATCCGTCCACCCGCCCTCCTCGGCAGGCTTGTGGGTGTCCAGCACGCCAATTACCTCACCGCGTACCCTGATGGGCACGGCCAGGGGAATTTTTTCCTCCTCACCCGCACCATCGCCCCGAATGACTTTCTTCTCCTGCAGGGCCCGCACCATCTCCGGTCGCCAGGTTTCTTCGAGGGTAATGACCCCGTGCTCATCGCTGCGATAGCCCATGTCGGGCCGCGCTTGAAGCAGGCTGATCCAAGCTTCGCGGCTCAATTCACCATAGGCGCGGCCTGCCGCCTCCAAGGCGGCATGGCTTTCGGCGAACAACCGCGCATTCTCCAGCGCTATCGCGATCTGATCGGCCATCGACTGGAACACGGTGATGATCTCCTGGTCGAAGGCGGCGGGCTGATCGCTCTGCACGGTCAGCGCACCGACCACCCGGCCCCGGGCTCGCAAGGGCAAAGCTGCCTCGGAGCGCGTCTCTGGCAACTCGTCCGTCTCCAGACGTACGGCATCCTCACCGACGTCCAACGCAATGCGCGGCTGCGCGTTGGCCACACACCACCCAATCATACCCTCGCCAACCTTGACCCGATGTGGGCGAGCCAGCATCACCCGTCCGGCCTCGCCGGTGCCGGCCTGCAGTACGGCCCACTCACCAATCTCATCGACCAGGAACAAGCCCACATAATACAGGCTGAATCGCTGCCGGATCAACTCGACCATCTGCTGGATCAACTGCTCCACTTTCAGGATCGAAGACGCCGCGCTTGCCACCTCGGCCGAGGCCTCCAGGTAGGTCGAACGCCGCTCCAACTCGAGTGTGCGCGCCGCCACCCGCTCCTCCAGGCCGCCGATGAGCTCCCGCAACTGGACTGTCATACTGTTAAAAGCCCTGGCCAAGTCCACCACTTCAGCCGGCCCAGCCGGGGTCGCTTGCAACCCCATTTCACCTCCGGCGACCCGGCTGGCCGTTTCGGTCAGAGTACGCAGAGGCACAGACAAGCGCCGCGCCATGTAAACACCGACCAGCCCGGCCAGCGTCGCCATAACCACTACAACACCTGCCGATACCACTGCGCTTTGGATCACTTCCCGGTAGGCCTCTGCCACCGGCAGCTCGATCACGACGGCCCAATCGGGCGTTCCCAAGGGAACGTAGGTGGCAACGACGTTGGTTCCATTGATACCTGTGGATATGCCGGCCCCGGTCTCGTCGATGGGCGCAGGATTGCTGATAAACTCGCTGACTTCGTTTAGCTGACTCACGTTCTCGCCTCGCAAAACACGGGCGACGTCTCCAAAAGCGATCAAATCGCCGTACCTATCCACCACGTAGGCCCGCCCACCCTCGCCAACCTCCAGCCGATCCACCAGATCCCACATGAACTTCAAGTTCACTTCGGCCATCAGCGTCCCCTGGAAATCTCCAAAGACGTCTATGACCGGGACGGCCACGATCACCATCGGCTCACTGGTCGCTTCGTCGACATATACCGGGCCAATGTATCGTTTTCCCTGCTGAACCTGAACGAGCGCGTCTGCCCCGGCCTGATTCAGGAGCCTTCCCGGCGCTGTCTGTGCCAGCCGAGAGCTCTCGGCGACTTCCCGTCCTTGTACATCTAGCAAGGCCAGATGGCGAAAGGCCGGCTCGAGACCCAACAAACTTGTCAAGTGCCTCGCCCGCTCTTCCTGCGAGGCTAAGCGGGGATCGCCGAGTTTAGCCACGACTTCCAATAGGCCGAACTTTTCCTGCACGAAACCGACGACCGTATTGGCTGCATCCTGAGCGATGAACTGCTGCCCACGGGCGACGCTCTCCTGTTGAGTTCGGATACTAAAAAACAACTGCACGCCGCCGGCCACCAACAAGGTGACCACGCTCAGAACCAAAAAAGCAATAGTCAGCGCAGCCCCCAAACTCGGTAACGTTCTGGACTTTTTCTGCACAGACATCATCTAACCTCGTGTAACATATTTGTGTCGAGATGCCAACCCATTTCCTCAAACCTGCCAGGCAATCCCTGGCGTTAATCGATTAGCGAATGACATTGTCCGCCTGCGCCAACAGGCTGTCGGGCACCGTCAGGCCCAATTCCTGAGCCAATTTGTAGTTGAGCGTCAGGTAACTCTCAGACGAGGGGACCGGAATGGTGCCGGCTGGGGTGCCCCTGAGAACCTTGTCGGCAAGGGGCGCTGCCTGTTCGCCTGTGTTGAAGGTGTTAATGCCCACTTCAAAAACAGACGAATAGCCCTCCACCGGCACTATGGCGCCGCCGATCGGAATGTTCTGCTTAACCGCAAAGCGGGCCATCACCAGAAAAGAGTCAGGCGTCACGCTAAGAGGCTCAGGTATGAGCAGTATCGCATCTATGCCAATATCACCGGATTCAGCACGCGCCTGCAGATCGGCCTCAACTTCTGCCGTGTTGTCGGCGGGGGACTCAATCAACGTCACACCCGCGGCTACGGTTGCTGGGCGCAGCAGCTCTAACTGGCTCTCTACAATCGGGTAACCTCGCTGATAGACCACCAAGATTCGCGTGGCCTGTGGCGCTAACGCGCGCATCACCTCGAAACGCTTGAGCGCCAGATCTGGGCCGGGGAAGCGCACGCCGGTGATGTTGCCGCCTGGCTCGCGCACACTATCTACCAGGCCAGTGCCTTCGATGTTGGCATTGCAGAACACCACGGGGATGTCCGTCCCCTGCGTGGCTGCCTTTGCCTCTTGGGAGGCCTCGGTGGGAAAAACGAAAATCAAATCAACATCGTCGGCCACGAATTGTTGGAGGATGCTTCTGTACGCTGCCATATCAAACTCCGTACTCTGGACGTCATAGACGATGTTTTCCCCCTCGATGTAGCCTAACTCGGTCATCCCGGCCTTGAAGCCGTCAATTGCATCGGCAAAATAGCTCAGGCCAGACAGAATACCCACCCGATACACCTCGGTCTTTTTCTCTTTGCAAC
>CAZWPV010000012.1:11163-17064 GCA_964635485.1 uncultured Anaerolineales bacterium | reverse complement strand
AGAGCTTGCCGGAGGGATTTACGTCGCCCACGAGGATGCGGGCAAGCGCGTTTCCGCCCTCCTGCCCCGGGTAATAGGCCAGCACCAGCGCGGGCACAGCGTCGAGCCAGTCCAGCTCCACCGGCGCGCCGCAGTTCAACACGACAACTGTATTCTCATTCGCCTCGGCCACAGCCTCGATGAGCACCGCCTGCGGGCCCGGCAGCGCCATATCCGGCCGGTCGTGTCCCTCGGAATCGTACCCTCTAGGCATCCCGGCGCAGACGATGGCCACGTCCGAGCGCCTGGCCAGCTCCACGGCGCGCGCGAGCCGGTCGTCCTTTTCGGGCTCGGGCGCATAGGCGAACGCCACACGCATCGTCCTGTGCTCCGAGTTCGGCAGATTGACGTACTCGACCCGGATGTCGTACGCCTGCCCGGCAACCAGATCGACGTAAGCAGAAGCCCGCCCAGGCGTCCCGGGCAGGGCATGCGGATCGGGGGCCGACTCGGCCAGCAGCTCACCGCCCAGGTAGAGGCGGCACAGACCGTCGCTGTACAGGTTAAAGACGTGACGGCCCGTGCCGGGGGCAATCAGCTTGCCCGTCCAGCGCACGGAGAACCGATCTGTGCCGATGCCCTCCGGCGGCTGCATCGCCCAAAAGTCCATCCTCGGATCGACCCGCGTCACGGACTCGCCGGAGAAATCGGCGCCGCCGAAATACTCGCCCAGTAGGCCGTGCCCCTCACCGCCGGGAGGAACCAGGTAATCGCTCCTCAACGGCGGCGGCGCGGCAAAGTTATCGCACCCCTGCTCGTATTCGATCACGACCACATCGCCCAGCCTGGCCCGCAACCCCTCCAGCGGGCTGACGCGGTACGGCGGCCCCACGTAGGAACTGCCCCCTCCACCGATGCGGGCCTCGGCCGCATTGGGACCGATGACGGCGATGCGCTTGACGTCCGCGCCCAACGGCAGCAAACCGCCCTCGTTCTTCAGTAGAACGATCGACGCCTCCGCCAGCTCGCGTGCCAGCGCCTGGTGTTCAGGGGTGTTCAGCGCCCCTTCGGGCAAGGCGGCCGGATCGTCCATCTTGCCGGAGCGGAGGATCATCCGCAAGATTCTGCGCACGCTGCTATCGACCGTCGCCTCATCGATCTGCCAGTTGCGCACGGCATCCAGCAGCAATTGACCGTAGTACTTGGCCGGGCCGGGCATCTCGATATCCAGCCCACCTGCCACCGACTCCACGGTCGTGTGGTTGGCCCCCCAGTCGGAGACGACCACGCCCTCGAACCCCCACTCCTCGCGCAGTATCTCGGTCAGCAGGTGGTAGTTCTCGCTGGCGTACACGCCGTTGATGCGGTTGTAGGCGCACATCACCGTCCAGGGCCGGGTCTCTTTGACGATCGCCTCGAACGCGGGCAAATAGATCTCGCGCAGCGTGCGCTCGTCGACGACCGAACTGCCCCGGAAGCGCTCGAACTCCTGGTTGTTGCAGGCATAGTGCTTCATCGACGTGCCGACGTGCTGGCTCTGCACGCCCCTGACGAATGCGACGCCGATCCGGCCCGCCAGGTACGGGTCCTCCGAGTAGGTCTCGAAATTCCGCCCGGCCAGCGGCGTGCGCACGATGTTGATGCAAGGTCCCAGGAGGATATCGCCGGCCAGCGCCCGCGTCTCCTTTCCCAGCGCCACGCCGACCCGCTCGATCAGGCCGGGGTCCCAACTGGACGCCATCGAGACGCCCGTGGGAAAGGAGGTCGCCGGGCTGGCCAGTCTACCCTTCCACATCGGATTCGTCCGCACGCCGTGGGGCCCGTCGGTCATGACCAAAGACGGAATGCCCAACCGCTCAATGGGAACGGTGGCCCAGGTATCCTTACCGGAAAGCAACGAGACCTTTTCCTTCAGCGTCAGCTTACCGAGCAACTCCTCCACGCGCTGCTCCACAGCCAACGCGCCCGATTTCCCCTCTTGAGACATCGCAACTCTCCTTTTTCAGAATGGGTAAATGATCCACACACCCCAGCAAGTCCTGATTATAGCCCAACACGGCGCAGGCACAAGGGGTGCGTTTCACTTCCAGGAAGAATACAGCTCTGCAAGATTCGGTGCCTGATTTGCACGGTACTACGCTTGTGCAGCCACCTGAAACGCACCCTGGCCTTGCCCTTATCCCCCATTTCGGAGTATAATACGCCCAAAGCAGAGAGGCCGAACCTATGAGCAACGAAAAGCTTCGCCAACTCCCCAGCGTGGACAGATTGCTCGGCGAGAAAGCCGTGCAGGATTTGATCGCCGCCTACGGCCACGACCAGACGGTAAACGCGCTGCGTGAGGTGCTCGAAGCAACGCGCGACGAGGTGCGGGCCGGGGCCGAGGTGCCAGATATGGTGACGCTGGCAGCGCGGGCAAACGATCTTTTGCAGGCACGCCTGGCTCCTACGCTGCGCCGCGTCATCAACGCCACCGGCGTCATCATCCACACCAACCTGGGGCGCGCACCCCTCTCCGATGCCGCGCTCGCGGCGATGGACGCCGCCGCCCGAGGCTACTCCACGCTGGAGTACGACCTGACCACTGGGCAGCGCGGGCACCGCACAGCGCACGCGGAGCAATTGCTATGCGAATTAACTGGGGCTGAATCCGCACTGGTGGTCAACAACAACGCCGGCGCGGTGCTGCTGGCGCTGACCGGGCTGGCGCAGGGCCGGGGCGTCGTCATCTCGCGGGGGCAACTGGTCGAGATCGGCGGCGGCTTCCGCGTCCCCGACGTGATGCGTGCGAGCGGCGCGCGCCTGGTCGAGGTCGGCACGACCAACCGCACCCATCTGCGCGATTACACGGCGGCGCTGGAGGCCGACGAGGACGGGGCACCGGAGGTGCCCATAGCCTTGATCCTGCGCGCCCACCACTCCAACTTTCGCATCGTGGGCTTTGCCACCGAACCGTCCCTGGCCGAACTGGTGGCGCTGGGTGCGGAGCACGGCCTGCCGGTTATGGACGACCTGGGCAGCGGTGCGTTGCTCAACACGTCCCAGTATGGTCTGACGCACGAGCCGACCGTACAGGAAAGCGTCGCGGCAGGCGCGGCGGTCGTCTGCTTCAGCGGCGACAAACTCCTGGGCGGGCCGCAGGCCGGCGTCATCGTCGGGCAAGCCAAGTTCGTAGAGCCACTAAAATCCCACCCGCTGGCCCGCGCGCTGCGCACCGACAAGCTATGCCTGGCCGCAATGCAAGCGACGCTGCTGCACTACCTAAAGGGCGAGGCCGCCGAGCAGGTGCCCGTCTGGCGCATGATCGCCACCCCATTGGAGGAAATCGAGCCTAGGGCGCGTCGCTGGCAGCGCGCGCTGAGCCAAGCCGGCGTGGAGGCAGAGATCGTGGACGGCGAATCGACCGTCGGCGGGGGCAGCCTGCCCGGCGAGACGCTTCCGACGAAACTGGTCGCCCTGACAGCCCCCCACCCCGACCAACTGGCTGCCGCGCTCAGAGTTGCCGATCCGCCAGTCGTAGCGCGCATCGAGGAGGATCGGCTGGTGCTCGATCCACGCACGGTGCTGGCCGTACAAGAGCAGGAACTGCTGACGGCGATAAAAGAAGCAAGCCGGCAAGATCAAGGAGGCTAAAAATGGACAGTAACTTGGAGCAACCTGATCCATCCCCCAGTGTGGATAGCGACGACCTGTGGATACGCGGGGTGGTCTATGCCAACCAGCTACACGCGCTGGCCGAGGCGGAGATAGAGGCCCAGCGCCTGGAGAGGAACGTCGCACGTGCCCGGTACGAGTACGAGATCGCGCAGCGCATCCGGGACAAAATGGAAGAGCCGGAGGCTCACAAGGGCTGGGACATCCAAGCAAGCGCGATGCACGACTGCATGGTGATGACCGAGCAAGAGTTGGCCGAGGCTGTCGAGAGCGCCGACTATCACCGTGCCATGGCCGCGAGATCGAGGCCGACCTGGGTGACAAAGCCGAGGTGTATGCGTCGCTCCTGGCCGATTTCGGTTGGGGCGAGGAGGACGAGGATCTCGATGATCTGGACGTGATTTGTCCGTTCATAGACGTATGCCCGCTCATGTACGATGAAGATTTTGACGAATACGAGACCTACGAGGACTATGAAAACGACGCGGCCGACGAGGAGGTTCTCCATTGAAACAAGACCTTGATCGCCTGATGGAAGAACGCGGGCTGGACGCGGCCTTTGTCGCAGGAGCCGTGCACGGCAACCCGGCGATGTATTACATGACCAACGGTGCCGGGCTTACGAAGGGATTCGTGCTCAAGAAGCGCGGCCAGGAGTCACTCCTCCTCTGCTGGCCCATGGAGCGAGAGGTGGCCGCCGCCAGCGGCCTCCCCGTCGTCAACCTGGCCAAGTACGATTTCACGGCAATCCTGCGGGAGTTGGGCGACCGGCTGGCCGCCACGGTCGAGCTCTACCGCCGCATCTTTGCCGACCTGGACGTGAGCGGAAAGGTCGGCTTCTACGGGATGGACGATAAGGGGCGCTCCTGGGTGCTGCTCAACGCACTGGACGCGCAGTTGGCGGACATCGAGGTCTGCGGCGAGTTCGACGTGACGCTGATCGAGGCAGCCCGCACCACCAAGGATGGTGCCGAGGCGGAACGCATCCGCGAGATCGGACGGCGCACCTGCGACATCATCGGCCAGACGGTCGAGTTCCTCCAGTCACACGCCGTCAAAGACGGCGCGCTGGTGCAGGCCGACGGCTCCCCGCTGACGGTCGGGCGGATGCACGAACAGATCAACCACTTCATCGCCGAGCATCGCCTGGAGGACCCGGAGGGATTCATCTTTTCCATCGGGCGCGACGCGGGCGTCCCGCACAACAAGGGCACGCTCGACGCGGTGATGGAGCTGGGCAAGACCATCATCTTTGACATCTTTCCGCGCGAGGCGGGCGGCGGCTACTTTGCCGACGTGACGCGCACCTTCTGCCTGGGCTACGCTCCGCCGGAGATCGAGAGCGTCTACCGGGATGTGTACGACTGCCAGACAATGGTGCTCGGCGCATACGAGGTAGGCACGGAGCTCAGACGCTACCAGCAGATGACGTGTGAGTTCTTTGCCGAAAGAGGCCATCCCACCATCGCCACCGACTCGCAGACCGAGACCGGCTACGTGCACAACCTCGGCCACGGCATGGGGTTAGAAATACACGAAGAACCGTTCTCTAGAGATCTGTCCACCGACGTACTCCTGCCCGGCCACGTCTTTACCTGCGAGCCAGGGTTGTACTATCCAGACAAGGGGTTTGGCGTACGCATCGAGGACGACGTGTGGATCGATCCCGACGGCGCTGTGCATAGTCTGACGGATTTTCCAAAGGATCTGGTGATCAAAATATGATCCGCATTCTGGCCATCGAAACCTCATGCGACGAAACGGCCGCCGCCGTGGTCGAGGACGGGCGGCGCATCCTCTCCAACGTCGTCGCCTCGCAGGTGGATCTGCACGCCCAGTACGGCGGCGTCTTTCCCGAGATCGCTTCCCGCGCCCACATCGAGGCCATCGTTCCCGTGATTGAGCAGGCGATGAGGGAGGCCCACATGGGCTACGATGACCCGGACGCGGTGGCCGTGACCTACGGGCCGGGGCTGGCGGGGTCGCTGCTGGTGGGCGTCAACGCCGCCAAGGGCATCGCCCTGGGGCGCGGCCTGCCGCTGGTGGGCGTCAACCACCTGGAGGCTCACATCTACGCCCACTGGTTGAACGTGACAGATGATGATGCCGCCACGCCCTCCCTTACCTTCCCCCCGTCGGCAGAGGGGACAGACAGAGAGACCTCCCCCCCGCAAGCGGGGGGGATAGAGGGGGGGCTAGAGTTCCCACTCCTGGCCCTCCTCGTCTCTGGCGGCCACACTGAGCTGATCCTGATGCGTGACCATGGCG
>CAZWPV010000012.1:0-11063 GCA_964635485.1 uncultured Anaerolineales bacterium | reverse complement strand
GCCCTCCTCGTCTCTGGCGGCCACACTGAGCTGATCCTGATGCGTGACCATGGCGACTATGAATACCTGGGCGGCACGCTCGATGACGCCGCGGGCGAGGCGTTCGACAAGGTGGGGAGGCTGCTGGGGCTCCCCTACCCCGGCGGCCCATCGATCCAGGAAGCGGCAAAGGGGGGCAACCCGGCGGCCGTCGACTTTCCCCGCGCCTGGCTGGAGGATAGTTACGATTTCAGCTTCAGCGGGCTCAAGACCGCTGTGCTTCGCGAGGTAGAGACCTACAGCACCCCACCCCAAGGACAACTGCTGACCGACCTGGCCGCCAGCTTCCAGGCCGCGGTGGTGGACGTGCTATCGGCCAAGACGGCGCAGGCAGCGGAGGAATACGGCGTCACTGGGGTGCTGCTCAGCGGCGGTGTCTCGGCAAACACCGCTCTGCGCGAGATGACGACCGAACGGGTCAGCGTGCCCGTTCATTATCCGCCGCCGTTCCTCTGCACCGACAACGCGGCGATGATTGGCGCCTGCGCGTATCGACGCTTCATCGCCGGGGAGCGCGCCGGTTGGGACCTGGACGTCGTCCCCGGCCTGCGATTAGTTTGACGGGGAAGACCAAACATGCGACCGGGACAGATTCGTCCGTTAGCCCTGGCCATCATCTGGCGCGGCGACGAGCTTTTGGTCGGTGAGTTCCACAATGAGGAGCAAGGAACGTTTTACAGGCCTTTGGGCGGGACGATAGAGTACAGAGAACATGGTCAAGAAGCGCTCTGCCGCGAGTTCCGCGAGGAATTGGGCACAGAGTTGACCGACGTGCGTTACCTGACGACCATGGAGAACATCTTTACTTACAGAGGCGAGATTGGCCACGAGATCGTCCTGCTGTACGAGGCAACGCTGACCAACCAAGCCCTTTACGAACAAGACTCGCTCGTAGTAAATGAAGAAGACGGCACCCAGACGGCACGTTGGATGAACTTGTTCGCGCTTAAAAACGACACGTCACTATATCCCAACGGGTTGCCAGAGTACCTAGCAGAAAGAAAAGGGGTAGCCGCCGACTCGCTGATTCGCTGACTCGCTACAATGAAACCAGCCAACATTTTGCAAAACGCCTTGATAGCCATCGCTAACCTCCTGCGCTCGCTGCGGAGCAAGGGGCTAGATTGCATCATCCTGCCCATCGGTGGCCCGTATCCGGAACTACCCCCCCTGCGCGACCCGCTGCCCTTTCCGTTCAACCGCCTGCCGCTGCGTCCCTCCGTGACCAGCCTGGAGGATGTGGACGCGATAATGGAAAGGATCGGCGACGACCCGCGCGTCCAGACGGTCGTGCTGCGCTTCGACACGCTCCAGACCGATTCGTCCGCGCTCTACAGCCTGCGGCGCATGGCGCTCGATTTGCGCACCAAAGGCAAACGGCTCGTCGCCTGGCTGCCCAACGCCAGCACGTGGGAGTATTACCTGGCCTCGGCCTGCGACGAGGTCATCATCCCCCCATCGGGTCGCCTCTCCGCGTTGGGACTGCGCCTCGAAGCGACGTTCCTTAAGGGCGCGCTGGACCTGGTCGGAGTGGAAGCCGACCTCGAATCTATCGGCGAGTACAAGACCGCTCCCGAAACCTTCTGCCGCACGACGATGACCGAGCCCAACCGGCAAATGCTGGATGCCATTCTCGATTCGAATTTCAACGAGATCGTCGCCGCCATCGCCGAGGGACGCGGACTCGACCCGGCACGGGTGCGCGAGATGATCGATCGGATGCCCCTCCTGCCCGCCGAGGCGCTGGAGGCAGGGCTGATCGACGCCGTGCTCTACGAGGACGAACTGGCCGCTCACATCCATCCACCCAAAGAGGAGGGCCAGGAAGCCGCGCCACTCTGCACCTGGCACGACGTCGCTCGCCGGTTGCGGCAGCCGATCAAGTGGACTCCAAGTCAGGCCATCGGCGTGGTGTCGGTGGAGGGCATGATCGTACCGGGTCGCAGCCACCGCGCGCCCGTTCCCACACCGCTCCCAATCACGGAGGCGCAGGCCGGGGCAGAGACCATCGCCCACACGTTGCGCCGGGCGGAGGCTGACCGGCACATCGCGGCCATCATCCTATACGTCGACTCACCCGGCGGCTCGGCGCTGGCCTCCGACCTGATCTGCCGGGAGGTGCGCCGCCTGCGAGAGAGCAAGCCCATAATCGCGCTGATGGGGGGATACGCCGCATCGGGCGGCTACTATGTCGCCGCGCTGGCCAACCGCATCGTCGCCCGCCCGACCACGCTGACCGGTTCCATCGGCATCTGGGGAGGCAAATTCACCCTGGGCGATCTGTACGACAAGCTGGGCATCAATCGCGAATCGCTGCAGCGCGGCGCGATGGCAGGTTTCTACTCCGACGTGACGCCGTTCACCGAAGAGGAGCGGCGTTGGATCCGCCGCGACATGGGCGAGACCTACGCCTCGTTCAAGGCGCTCGTGGCCGAGGGACGGGAGATGACGGAGGAGCAGGTGGAGGAAATCGCGCGCGGGCGAGTATGGACCGGCGTACAGGCGCACGAGATCGGATTGGTGGACGAATTGGGCGATTTTGACACAGCGCTGGCCTTGGCGAAGGAACTGGCCGGTTTCGAGGCCGACCAGGACATTCCTGCCGTGCAGGTGCGTCCGCTCCGACACGCGCTAGCGCCCCAACCTTTTCCCACACCTGAACAGACTTGGACAGAGCTGCTCGACGCCCTGCAAAACCTGGCCCGCGAACGGGTGTGGGCCATGGCCCCGTGGGCTGTGCGAGTACGAGGATAGGAGGGCAAAGTGACCGAACCCCATCGCCGCTGGGGCGCTCCTACCAAGCGCATCGTCGCCCTCATTCTGCTGGTGCTGATCGCGCTCATACTCTACCGCTTTCAGGCGATCATCTCGCCGCTGGTGATCGCCTGTCTGTTGGCATTCATCCTCGACCCCATCGTCGACTTTTTCACTGAGCGTCTCCGCATGGCGCGCGGCCTGGCCACGACGCTCGTCTTTCTGGTGCTGATTCTCGTCGGGCTGGCGTTAGTGGCCACGCCGGTAGTCGTCGTCCCAAGCCCCTACGAGATCACCAACGCCGTCCAATCGGTGCTCAGCGATATCCTCGCCAGAGTTGACGAGTTCTTCAAGCGCCCGCTAGAGATCGGCGAATACCCCGTAGACCTGAGCGGCGTGTACGAAGAATTGAGCAGCACGGTGCGATCCTACGTAGGCTCGGTCGTGCAGGGAACGCTCCAAATCGCGGGCAGCATCGCCCAGGGAGCCTTCTGGTTGATCTTTATCCTGATGGCCGCCTTCTACTTGGTGAAAGACATCGACCGCCTGGTCGAGCAGATCGACGACCTGGCTCCTCCAGGCTATCGTGACGACTTTGTGCGCCTGCGCCAGCAGATCGGGGACGTGTGGAACGCCTTCCTGCGCGGCCAGCTACTATTGGCCCTCATCCTCAGTGTGGCCACGGCCGCAATCTTTGGAGCCATCGGCGTCCCTTACGCGTGGGGGATGGGGCTACTGGCCGGCATCATGGCGTTCATACCCAACGTCGGTCCAATCATCGCGGCCATCCCACCGATCCTGCTGGCCTTCTTTCAGGGCTCCCTGTTCCTGCCAATAGGCAACTTTTGGTTCGCAATACTGGTCGCCGGGACGTACATCCTGCTCCAGTTAGTCTATAACAACGTGCTCGTACCCCGCATCCTGGGCAAGAGCCTCAAACTACACCCGCTGGTGGTGTTGATCGCCGCCATCGTCGGAGGTCTTCTGGGCGGCCTGGTGGGTATGCTGCTCGCCGTCCCCACTCTCGCCACTGTGCGCATCATCAGCCACTATATCATCTGCCGCCTCTACGACCGTGATCCCTTCGAGTTGAAGGGCGAAGCAAAAGCACAAGAGGAAACACGCAAACCACAGCGATCACTCAAGCCCATATTCCAAGCGGCACTGGGCCGCCTGAGAGGAGAGAGAGAAAAAAATCAGCAGGAATCACTCAGGTAAGGGTGCACCCATGAAAGACACAAAGGATCTGCCTCAGCGAAGCGCGACGACGCACCGTTGGAGCCCCACAACCAAGATCATCGTAATCCTCTTCTTCGTGATACTGCTGGGCCTGATCGTCTACCGCTTCCAGGAAATTATCCCGCCGTTGGTGATCGCCTTGTTGTTGGCCTTCATCCTCGATCCAATCGCCGATTTTCTCGCCAACCGCCTCCGTTTTTCACGCGGCTTGGCAGCGGCGACCGTCATCCTGATCCTGATTCTGGTTATGCTGGGACTGGCAGCCACGCCGGTGGCCGCCGTGCCAACCATACAGCAAGCGGTGAAGTCTATGCAAGAGGAAGCCACCAGTGCCATCAACGAAATCGATAACTTTCTCAGCGCCCCTCCCATAGAAATCCTGGGCTACACTCTCGACCTGAACGAATTCTACGACGAACTGAGCGCACTGCTGAGATCGTTCGTAGCCTCGGTGGCGCAGGGAACGGTCGACGTGGCACTCGAGGTCGCCTCGGGGTTTCTATGGCTGATCTTTATCCTAATGGTCACATTCTACCTGCTAAAAGACGCCGAGCGCATCATCGCACAGATCGACAGACTGCCCCCCGAAAACTATCGCGAGGACATCGTACGCCTGCGCCAGCAAATCACCGACGTGTGGCACGCCTTTCTCCGCGGCCAACTCCTGCTTGGCGTGGTGATCGCCATCGTCACCACCGCAGGCTGTATGGCGCTCGGCATCCGCTATGCACCGGTGCTGGGCCTACTGGCCGGGTTGCTGGAAGTCGTGCCCAACATCGGCCCGATCATCGCGGCGGTGCCGGCTGTCCTGCTGGCCCTGTTCCAGGAAACCACCCCTTTCGGGATGAGCAACTTTTGGTACGCTGTGCTTGTCACCGGGATGTACGTCGTCATCCAGCAGCTTGAGAACAATTTCATCGTACCCCGCATCATGGGCCGCAGCCTCAACTTGCACCCGGTGCTGGTGCTGGTCGGCGTCGTCTTCGGCGGCAGCCTGGGCGGCATCCTGGGCATCCTGCTCGCCGCCCCGACCCTGGCCACGCTGCGGGTGATCGGGCGCTACATCTTCTACCGCATCTACGACCTCGATCCCTTCGCCGAGCCGGACGAGGCGGAACCGCCGTCCAAGCCGGGGATTCTCGAACAGGGCCACAAGGCTTTCCTGGCGTGGGTAAAAGAGAAAAGAGATCTGGGACAATCAGAAAAGGCGCAGATCGAAGAGGCAGAGTCGCCCGGCGCAGACGAAGGACAGACCGATTGAGGAGGAGAGAACCGAGTGCAGGCAGAGGTTGCTATCGTGGGCGCCGGCCCGGCAGGGTCAACCGCCGCGCACCGATTGGCCTCCGCAGGCGTGCAGGTCACGCTGCTGGAGCGCGCCACCTTCCCCCGAGATAAAGCCTGCGGCGACGGCGTGAGCGCCCACGCCCTGGCCGCCCTGGATCGCACCGGCCTGGGCGAGTGGGCCTCCCGGTTCGCCGCGCCCAAGGTGCTGCGCCTTACCTCGCCCGGCGGCCAAGTGCTCGACGTGCAACCAGAATCAGACGGCGGCCAATGCTACGGACGCGTCATCCCCCGGCGGCTGCTCGACGCCCGGCTGGCTCAGGCCGCGGCAGAGGCGGGCGCACGCCTGCTGGAAGGTACGCGGGTGCGCAGGGTAGAGTCATCAGACGGCCGCCCGCTCCACATCGTCGCCGATGGCCTGACGCTGGACGCCCAAATAGTCATCCTGGCCGATGGCAGCAATGCAAGCGTCACGCGCCGGGTGGGCCTGGTAAAGAGACCGCCGGAACTCGTCGCCATCAGGAAATACCTCGCAGGCGATGCAGGCCCCACCGAGCGGTTGGAGATTCACTTCGAACCGTGGATCGTCCCCGGCTACACGTGGCTGTTCCCAATGGACGATGGCCGCCTCAACGTGGGAACGGGAACCTTTACCCGGCGAGTACACGAAGACGGCATCGTGCTGCGAGACATCCTGGATCGCTTCACGAGCGATCCGAAAGCGACGGGAAAACGGTTGGTGCAGGCCGAGCCGGTAGGCCCGGTACAAGGCCACCCACTGCGCACGCGGCTGGAGGACACGCGCACCCATGCCAAACGCGTGTTGGTGGCCGGGGACGCAGCAGGGCTGGTGAGCCCTCTCTCGGGGGAGGGCATCGCGAGGGCGATGGAGAGCGGCGAGATGGCCGCCGCCCACGCGCTGCGGGCGCTGGCGGCGGGCGACTTTTCGGCGCAGACGCTGGCTCTCTACAGCCGCGCCCTGGAGGCCCGCTACGGTGCCGATCAAAGGGCGGCCCGCATCCTGCGGCTGGCGCTGAACGCCCCCCGCTTGTTCAACCGCATCTTTCGCAAGCTGCAACGAGACGAGGAGCTGGCGCTGCTCATTGGACACATCATCCTCGGCCAAAAATCGCCCCGCTTGGCGCTGCGCCCCAAGACGTTGTTGCGGTTGTTGGCTTAGCGAACCTCCCGCAGGTGGCGAATCTGCGGGAGGTTGAAAATTCAACTGGAGGCAACCTATGACAGAACCCACCATCGAGATTCTAGCCGAAACCGACCACTTCAACCTGGTACGGACAGAGGAGCCCGACGGCGAGACGACCTATCACCTGGAACTGGGCAACGTCACCGTTCACTTCTTCCGCGAGGAGTGGGAGGAATTTGTGCAGGCGATCAACCAATTGGGGGATTATGCTACAACAGGGTAACCCTACTCCCCAGATTCAGGAGTGGTACGATAAGCTGGCTCCCGTCATCGAGGAAGCACGGGCGACGCTGCGCGAGGTCAAGCCGGGCAAGCTGGTACTGCGAAGTGGCTGCCGGCAGGACGACGACGGCAACTTTCGCCTGGACTTTTTCTGGCGCGAGTACGTCGTCCCTGGCGACGACTTTATCGTACGTCGCGCCGACACGGGCGACGAAATGCCATCCTTCATCCAGAGCATCATCCTCACCTACCTGGCCACCGCCGACGGAACCACGCCTTCGAGCCGCTGGATCGGCTTCCGCGACCTGCCAGACGGGATGTTCTACGTGCAGGCCTTTGAGGGATACTCCGGCGGGCGGCTGGTGCGCGAGCTAGCGGGCTTCGGCGCGAGGGGTTCGGCTGAGGCTCACCCGAAGCCCGCTCAGCCGAGCGGCAACATCGAGGCCTTCCGCCGCGCCGCAGAAAGCCTGGGGGGTGAGCCGCTGGCACTCGGCGACGCAGGATACGTCTTCACCGCGTTGCCGCGCGTGCACCTGGGGCTGGTCTATTGGGAGGGCGACGAGGAATTCCCCTCGCAGGCGCGGGTGCTCTTCGAGGACACCGCCGCGCACTATCTGCCCACCGACGGCCTGGCCATCCTGGGCAGCCAACTGGTGGGCAAAATCCTCAAGGCAGCCCAGTAAGAATCGCCAACCTCAAACTCCAAACCGGTGGTTTATCTTTAAATCAGGAAATACCCCTCCCCTGGGGGAGGGGAAAACAAGCGGGGGTGGGGGCGGGCGCTCCGCGCCCGCCCCCACCCCCTTTTTAACAAAATCTCTTGCGCTGAGGAGCATTCTGAATTTCCTGAGGAAAAGATACGCCATCTCCAAACCCTATTCCTTCCCCCCTTCCCTAACCTGTGGTAAAATACGCAGGCTATGGGCACGAAAGAAAGCGAAGAGGCAAAACGCCCCCTGGGCGTGCTTGGCTGCCTGATGGCAGGGTTCGAGACGCTGGGTCACAATTGGTGGCTCTTGGCGCTTCCTGCCTTCCTCGATCTCTTCCTCTGGTTGGGGCCGCAGCTTTCGATAGCACCGCTGATGCAAAAGATCATCGCCTTCATCAAGATCCAGCCCATGCCCGACGCCGAAACGGCTCACCAGCTCACGCCGCTGCTACAGTTACTGGAACAAATCGGAGAGCAGTTCAACCTGTTCTCGCTGCTTGACGCGTTGCCGCTACTGAGCCCACCCAGCCTGCTAGTTCAGCACGCGCCGGGTATCACATCGCCCATCGGCCAGCGCGCGGTGATTTCGGTCACGAACGTGTTGCTGCTGTCTGGATGGGGAGTGGCGTTGATCCCCTGCGGGCTGCTGCTGGGGTTCGTGTATTTGAACTCGCTGGCACACAGCGTCCAAACGCTGCATCCCAACGAGCAGGCAACACCGGATAGCCCGAATCCATCCGAAGCAGCCGAACCACCGAGACACAAGCTCTCCGGTTGCAGCGTGGCATTGAAACTGATGCGCATCCTTTTGTTCACCGCCGGGCTGGTGGCAGCCGGGCTGGTAATTGTTCCGGTCTGGCTGGCGGTGCTCGCGACTGCCGCAGCAATCGCCGAGATTCTCCTCATGGTGACGTGGGGGCTAAGCTTGGGAATAGCGAGCTTTGTCATACTACACCTGACATTCGTCATCCACGGCGTGCTGCTGGGCGAGCGCGGCCTCCTGCGCGCCATCCTGGAGAGCATCGCCTTGACCCGGGCAAACTTTGCCGCTGCGGCGAGATTGATAGTAGCCACCCTGCTCACCTATCAGGGACTGGGGTACATCTGGTCGTTGCCGGCCGGCGATTCGTGGCTGCTGCTGATCGGCATCCTCGGCAATAGCTGCATCGCCGCAGCCCTGACCACGGGCACCTTTGTGTTTTACCAGGAACGAATCGGCCTGCTGACGAGGCTGTACCAGCATCCGACGACAACTTGACCGGGAGTGAAAATGGCAAAGAAACAAGAACAGGCAAACCGCATTGAACAGTATAGCGCAGCAGACATCCAGGTCCTGGAGGGGTTGGAGGCAGTCCGCCGCCGCCCGGGCATGTACGTCGGCGGCACGGACGTCAAGGCGCTGCACCACCTCGTGTACGAGGTCGTTGATAACTCCATCGACGAGGCCCTGGCCGGGCGCTGCGATAATATCGAAGTCACCATCCACCCCGATTCGAGTGTGTCGGTAAAGGACAACGGCTGGGGCATTCCGACCGCCCCCCACCCCGAAAAGAAAATCTCCACGCTGGAGTTATGCCTGACCGTCCTGCACGCCGGGGGCAAGTTCGGCGGCAGCGGGTACAAGGTCTCCGGCGGTCTGCACGGCGTCGGCGTGTCGGCGGTCAACGCGCTCTCGGAATGGATGGAGGTAATCGTAGACGACGTCCGCGACGGGCGGCGTCACTCCCAGCGGTACGAACGCGGCATACCGACTGCCCCGGTCAAAGATGTCAGTAAGGCGAAGGGACAGGGCACCCTGGTCACCTTCCGCTTCGACCCCACCATCTTTAAGGATGTGGACTACCGTTTCGAAACGCTAGCGCAGCGCTTTCGGGAAATGGCCTTTGTCACCCGGGGCGTGACCATCAAGCTGGTGGACGAGCGGGAGGAACCTTTCCCTCGCCAGATGACGTTCTATTTTGAAGGCGGGATCGAGTCCTTCGTGCGCTACCTCAACCGCAACCGGGATACGATCCACGACGTGGTACACGCCGAGCAAGACAATGACGGCATAGGCATCGAAGTAGCGCTCCAGTACTCTAACGCCTATGCCCAATCGGAGTACTCGTTCGCCAACACCATCTACACCGTGGACGGTGGCACGCACCTGACCGGCCTGCGGTCGGGGTTGACGCGTACCATCAATGACTATGCGCGCAAGGCGAATCTGCTCAAGGACAAGGACCCCAACTTTTCCGGCGATGACGTGCGCGAGGGGCTGACGGCCATCGTCAGCATCAAGCACCCCGAGCCGCAGTTCGAGAGTCAGACCAAGGTCAAGCTGATGAACGCCGAGGTAAAGAGCCTGGTGGAATCGGTCGTGGCGACGGCGCTGGGGGAGTTTCTGGAGCGGGATTCGCGGTCTGCACGCAAGATCGTGGAAAAGTGCCTAACCAGTTCGCGCGCGCGGGCGGCGGCGCGCAAGGCACGCGACCTGGTGATCCGCAAGAGTGCGCTGGAGAGTCTGACCCTGCCGGGCAAGCTGGCCGACTGCTCCGAGCGCGACGCCAACAAGACGGAGCTTTTCATTGTGGAGGGAGATTCGGCCGGCGGGAGCGCGAAACAAGGCCGCGACCGCCACTTCCAGGCCATCCTCCCCTTACGCGGCAAGATTCTAAACACCGAGCGGGCACGCCTGAACAAGATCCTGGGCAACAGGGAGGTGCAGGCGATGGTCTCGGCCCTGGGGTGCGGCATCGGCACCGAGTTCGACCTGGAGAACCTGCGCTACAACCGCGTCGTCCTGCTGATGGACGCCGATGTGGACGGCGCCCACATCGTCACGCTGCTCTTGACCTTTTTCTTCCGCTACATGCTGCCCCTCATCGAGGAAGGACACCTGTTCATCGCCCAGCCACCCCTCTACCGCGTCGCCGCCGGCAAGAAGGTACACTACGTCTATACCGAGGCGGAGAAGGACGCGATGCTGAAGGAGATGAAGGGACAAAGAGTCACCCTCCAGCGGTATAAGGGGTTGGGCGAGATGAACCCGGAGCAGCTCTGGGAAACGACGATGAACCCAGAACAACGCACGCTAATGCAAGTGACCATCGAGGACGCGGCAGTGGCCGACAGAACCTTCGACATGCTGATGGGCTCTTCCGTACCACCCCGCCGCAGGTTCATACAAACACACGCCAAAGAGGTACGGAACCTGGACGTGTAAGAAGGAGGTTTGGCCGTGGCCGAAAAACGTATTCCCAACCTGTTGCTCTATGTCGTATTCCAACAAGTCAGCGACCTGATGGGCGAAAAGTCGCTGGCGATGCTCCTGCGCCAGAGCGGCCTCTCAAACTACTTGGATAACCCACCCCCGGCAGACGAATCTCCCTCCATCACCGTCCAGAAATACTCGGCTCTCCTGGCACAAATCTACGAGATCTTTGGCCCGCGCGGCTCGCGCGCCATCTTCACACAAGGCGGGCGCAAAGGCGGGCAAGAGCTCCGCCGCCTGCACCCCCCCCCGGAGGTTGACCCCATTCTTTGGACCACAAAACGGCCAAAAGAAATGAAACTTTTTCGTATCTTCTCAATATTCCGGGGCAGTCCCGGTTCTTGTTGATTTCTGATGTTTCT
>CAZWPV010000011.1:14166-17064 GCA_964635485.1 uncultured Anaerolineales bacterium | reverse complement strand
CTGGCCCGCTTTCCCACCGTCGAAGCACTGGCCGCAGCGCCGCTGGAGGACGTGCTCAAACTGTGGGAAGGACTGGGTTACTACAGCCGCGTCCGCAACCTGCACGCCGCCGCTCGGCAGGTCGTGGCCCAGCACGGCGGCCAGATTCCGGGTACGTTCGAGGCGCTGCTAACCCTGCCGGGCGTGGGCCGCTACACCGCCGGGGCGGTGGCCTCCATCGCCTTCGGGCATGACGTGCCCGCCGTCGATGGCAACGTGCGGCGCGTGCTGGCGCGCGTCTTTGCCGTGCGGGAGGACGTGAGCCGGTCGGCGGTGCAGCGGGATATGGAGGCACTGGCCGAGAACCTGCTCCCGCCGGGGCGGGCAGGCGCGTTCAACGAGGCGCTGATGGAGCTGGGGGCCACCGTCTGCACGCCGCACGCGCCCAAGTGCGACCGCTGCCCGCTACATGCGCTGTGCCAGGCCCACGCGGCGGGAGAGCAGGCATCGCTGCCGGTGAAGCGGGCGCGCAGGCGCACGCCCCACTATGACGTGGCCGCCGCCGTCACAGTTGGCCAGGACGGGCGCGTGCTGGTGGCGCAGCGAAACGCGAGCGACATGCTGGGCGGGCTGTGGGAGTTTCCCGGGGGCAAGTGCGAGGAGGGCGAGACGCTGCCCGAGTGCCTGGCCCGCGAGATGCAGGAGGAGTTGGACGTGGCGGTTGAAGTGGGCGAGCCGCTGACCGTGGTCAAGCACGCCTACACCCACTTTCGCATCACGCTGCACGCCTTTCGCTGCCGGATCATCGCAGGAGAGCCCCGCTGCCTCGACTGCGCCGCCTTCCGCTGGGCATCCCTCCCCGAACTGGACGCGCTGCCGATGTCGGTGGCCGACCGCAAGATCGCGCAGGCTCTACGGGCGTAGATTCATCTTCGACAGTCAATTGAGATCAACTAACCAAGGAGGCCGGCACCTGAGCGCCGGTGGGGAGAAAAGCGTGCAGCTTGGCGTCGCCGAACTCGTCCAGCGCCCCGGATAGCACGTTGAAGAACCTGTCCAGATCGGTGTTGGCGCTGGGGCGGAGGCTGATCCAAACGACGGAGCCGTCGGCTTGCCGGGGGACCGGACGTTCTGCCGATAGGGCGGGGGGCAACTCGCCGGCCCGGATTTCCTCGTACAGCGCCTCCGTCTCTGGCGTCGGCTCCACGCCCAACTCGTCGGCCAGGACGCGCCGACAGGTCTCGTACTGGGCCAGAGCGGCACTGCGCTGACCATCGAGGGCCAGGGCGTACATCAACTGCCGGTGAGCTTCCTCCCGCCAGGGCTCCAGCGCGAGTTGCTGCCGCACGTATCCTCGCGCCTTGGTCAAGTTACCAACGGAGACGTAGTGGGCGGCCAGCGCCTCCAACGCGGCCAGCATCCGCTGGTGGTATCGCTCTTGCTGAATCACGCGCCACTCGTCAAAAGCAGGGCTATCGGGCAGCGCCAGCCCAGAAAGAAAGTCGCCCTGATACAGCGCCACGGCCTGTTCCAGCCGCGCGATGCAGGTCGGGCAGTGAGCCAGGTCCCGGTGCGCGTGGCAGGCATCCATCAGGGCGTCGAACTCGGCCACGTCGAGCCAGCAGGTGCCGGGATCGGCATCGAAACTGACGTTGTGACGGGTGATATCCAGGAGCGGGGAATCGCCGTCGGGGACGATCTGGCGAACCAACCTCTGGCGCAAGTTGGAAAGCGACGACCTCAGGCTGGCCCGAGCCGCCCCGTCAGAATGTTCGCCCCACAGCAGCGTGGCCAGTGCCTGCCGACTGTGAGGGCGATCATCCTCAACCGCCAGATAGGCCAGCAGCGCGCGCGTCTTGTCCGAGCGAATCCCCTCCAGCGGTTCGCCGTCCAACGTCACCTGGAACGCCCCCAACAGGCGAATCTCCAGTCGCGCTGTAAGCCGTCCTGTCGGCATCGGGCTCCCTCCGCCACGCATCGTTCACCATCCACTACTCTACGGCAGGGCGCGTCACCAGACGATACCCCATCCCCCGCACCGTCTGTAGAAACTGGGGATCCTTCGAATCGGCCTCAATCTTTTGACGCAGCTCCCAGACCAGGTGAGAAACCTCGCCCTCCGTGTGGTAGGGATCGTCGCCCCAGACGGCGGTGATGATCTCCTCGTACGTGCACATCACCGGCACGTTGCCGTTCGCCCGGTTGCGATGATCCATATAGCGGATCAGCTTGTGCTCCTGCGGGCGCAGGCCCTCAATCCCCTGCCTTTCTGTACCATCGACGCGGTAGAGCTTGGCCTGGAGCCAATCGTACTCCAGATACGCGACGCATAGCACCTGCTCCACGCGCTGGGTCTTGAGGGGGTCCCGGAAGGTCAGCTCCCAGTAGACGGGCGCGCCAGCCTCCGTCAGCCTGCCCAGTATGCAGATGACGTCGCCATCCTCGATGGGCGCCCGGCCATCCACGATTGCCAACTCCTGGCCCCGCTGCACGAATGTCCTGTTCACGCTCCCGTTATCGACCACCCACCAGCCCTGCGCGTCTTGCTCGATGGCACAATGCACCTTCCGCGTGACGAGTTGCTGCGGATCGGGCTCCAGCGCCACGTCGTTAAAGTCGTGGAACCTGCCAATCGTCACCCGCTCTTTACCCAGGTCGACTTTGAACTCCTGGCCGTCCGGCCCGCGCACTTCCAGATAAGCTAGCTGTTTATCCAACTCACACCTCCTGGTGAACGGTCGACGAGGCAATCATCGGCCCAATCATAGCAGATGGGCCGCGTTTTTGCAATGGCCACCAGTTTGAAATCTGATGTAAAGATCGTTACGATCTTGTCATGCACTTATGTTACACTAGCACACAAATCGTATCATCTCAAGAATCTGGGGAGGGCGGGGGGTGTGAGGGCGGCGTAGCCGC
>CAZWPV010000011.1:10337-14156 GCA_964635485.1 uncultured Anaerolineales bacterium | reverse complement strand
TGTTTTCTTTATTTTTTTTTACACTACAAAAAAATTTTTAATAAAAAAAAAATTGGGGGGGGGGGGGGGGGGTGGGGGGGGGCCCCCCCCCCCCACACCCCCATCTTCCCCTACTTATTGAGAAGATACCACAAACCCATAAAATAGGAGGAAGTATGTCCACCAAGATACGCATTGCGCTCCCGATTGTCCTGATCTGGCTGCTGCTACTGGCCGCTTGCGGTGAAAGCACGCCGACGCCAGAACCCACCGAGAGGCCGTTGACGAGCTTTGACTTTGAGGATGTGTGCCGCCGTGGCACCGTAGAACGCGCCCCGGCCTACGAGCCGGAGGCGGGATCGGGCAAAATCCATCCCCTGGTCGTGTTCAAGCGCGACACGGCAGACGACAGCTACATAGACCTATCCCCCTCCTCATTCGAGCTGCCCATCCCGTGGATGGTCGACTATGGGGGAGACTATGGCACAGTAGAGTTGGTGGTGTGCATGACGGGCATCGAAAGCACCCTGGCCGAAGACTGCGCCTACGAAGACGAGGATAGCGGCGAAGAATACACACTCCACGTCTATGATACCACGTACGAGGTGAAGGTCTATGCAGCCCACAGCGGGGAGGAACTGGGGTCTACCACGGTGAAAGCCGAGTTCGAGACCTGTCCGATGTTCCACATGTTCTCGGACAAAGAAGAGGATTCGTACGTCTACCCACCTGTCAGCCCTGTCCAGGAATTCTTGCAGCAATACGTCGAACCGTAGCAGGGCTGCACAGCGTCAAAGATCTCGGAAGTCTCTGGCAAAGCGCTCGATCTGGGCAATCTGCCCCGGCTTGATGCGGATGAAGGGGCGCACCGCGCGGATGCGCGCCCAGGCCTGGTCTGGGGTCATGCCGGTGCTAACCAGGTAGGCGGCGGCCATCGTCGGTGCGCGGCCCACCCCGGCCCCGCAGTGGACGTACACCCCGCCGCCGCGGGCGATCTCCTCGGCGATGAAAGCGGCCCCCTGGCGCAGTTGCTCCAGCGTGGGCGGGGTGTCGTCGACCGCCGGGAGATAAAGATACCGCTCCGACGCGATGCTTGCTGGCACAATGCCAGCCGCAGCATCGTCGAACTCTATGCGCAGGTTCACCACCGCCGTGATCCCGCGCGCCGCCAGCCGCCGCCAGCCGCGCCGCCGGTACTGCCCCCCAACGTGCAACTGGGGCGTGACTTGGCTCACGCGGCGGATGGGCGCGCCGGTGAGGATGCGCACCGTGTGGTCGGCGGCCCACAGCGCCGAGACGCGCAGCCCCTGCCGGGTGAACCGCGACCACAGGATACCCGCGTTCTTGATAGACTTTTGCATAAACCTCATCAGCTCCTCACTCCTTCACCACAAGTCGCTCCAGGAAGGCTGTGTTTCCCCCCGATACCAGATCGATCCGCTCGAGAGCAGGCCACGTGTACAGCGCGACGGCGATCTGGTACTCGCCCGGCGGCAGGTCGGCGGGCACAGCCATCTCGAACCAGGTGACGAACGCATCCCCCGCCCGCCACTGGATGCTATCGAACCCCGGCCCGTCCGATTGCGCAGCGACCTGGTTATCCATCGTCAGCAGGTAGGTGCCAAAGTGGTACACCACCTCCGGCGGCTGCGCCTCGACCGACCAGGCCAGCGTCAGGGGCAGCGCGTCGCCAGGGCGCACCTCCCCGCGCTCGTACCGCATCAGCGCGATGCCGTTGGCCCACGTCGCCAAGGGCTCGCCAGAGGCTAACTCCCTCGCCAGATCGGCCCGGTCGTCAGGGGACAGGTCGTAAAAGCGCCAGCGCTTGCCCAGCACGTCGATCTCCGTCCCGGGAAGCGGCGCGACCCCGTCCTCCAGCCACGCCGAGGCCCGGCTCCCCGGCAGTGCGTCCAGGTAGACCGCGCAGGGATCGGGCAGCGGCACGGCGAGATCGCCGTCGGCCAGCAGGACGCGCTCCGGCGAGACGAACTCGCGCACCAGCGAGAGCTCCGAAGCCTCCAGGTGATGTCCCTCAGACACGACGACCAGGTCACACGCCGGGCGCTCGGCCAGCAAGCGGCGGCCCGCCTGGATCGCCGCGCGCACGTGCCGGATCTGCGTGTGCCCCTTGTGCGCCTGGAAACGGTGATCCTGGTATTGCAGGTTGAACCACGCCTGCCAGACAATCAAGACCAGCACCGGCAGCCCCAGCACGGCCCAGGCGACGATCTGAAGAGCACGCGGGCTCGTGGAGTCCGCCTGCATCGTCCTTCGATCGACCCGCCGGACGAGGCGCTCAGCGGCGCGCTGCAACCCGGCCACGCAGACGCCAATCAGGATAAAGTGAGCCGGCCACTGGCCGATCAGGTAATAGATCTGCAGGTAGTGCGCCGAGCGGAGGTAGAACAAAATCGGCAGGGCGAACCACAGCAGCAGGATGACGAGGCCGACCATCCGCCGCGCCGCTTCCTCGTCGCCGCGCCGCCGCATCAGCGCCCGCCCGCCCACCCAGACGGCGTAGCCCAGCGATAGCGCCAACAGGATCGCGGCCAGGGCGTCGAACTGCACCACACCGGCGACGGCCCGGGACAACCCCTGCGCGCGCAGCAGGTCGACGCTCAGTAATACGGCGGCCGGGCTCACGGGCGCGGGCCCGCCGGCGAGGTCGAGCGCCGTCTTTACGTCGGCCCAGCCCACGCCGCTCTCGTACATCAGGAACGGCACGTAGGAAAGGGCAAAGATAGCGCCGCCGACGAGCAGCGGCCAGAGCTTGAGCCTGCGCCAAAAGATCGCGCAGAGCAGCCCCATCGCCGCCAACTGGACGACCGTGCCCGGATGCACCTGCGTCAGGAAAGCCGCCCAGACGAAGCTGAGGATCAGGTAAAGCGGGCGCTGCTCGACGGCAAAGTAGAGCAGCAGGCAGGCGGCCATCAGCGAGGCAAACACCGGCACCAGCGTCTGGTTCCAGATCAGTTGGCTGTAGAGCACGCCCCACGGGTTGACGGCAAAGAGCGCCATCGCCCACAACGCCGCCCGCCTGCCAAACACGCGGTGCGTGGCCCAGCCGGTGACGGCGACGGCCACCATCCCCGAGACCAGCGTCATCAGCGCGACGCTGAGGACGTCGGGCCAGATGCGCAAAGCAGCGGCGAACAGGTACTCGATCATCGGCGGGTTCATAAAGCCGGCGGACGATTTGTTGGCCGCCAGGGGCACCGCCCCGCCGTTGACCCACTGCATCGCCGTGGTGAGCGTGAGCGCCTGGTCGGCCCACACGCCTGTGGTGTCCAGGCGTCTCACCCGCAGGAAGAACGCCAGCCCCAGGATCAGCAGGGCCAGGACGATTTCGACGAGGTGCTTGTGTCTATGCATAGGACGTAACCAATCGGTTGCTACCCGGTTTTAATGACAGGAGAATCCAGACAGCCGGGCTATTATACCGCAGCCCCTACAGACTGAGAAGTTGTGGGGCACCCGCAGGGCGCCTCGGCAAATTCGAGCTTGCGCCCGAATTTGCGGCTCCAGCGACCTGATGCTACAATCAGCCAACCAACAAACCAAACAAGGAGTAACCAATGAACGAATCATCCAACCGACACGGACTTTATTTTGAGGAATTCGAGGTCGGCCAAACCATCGAGACGCCCGCCCGCACCATCACCGAGACCGACGTGGTGATCTTTGCCGGCCTCTCCGGCGACTACAACCCGCTGCATACCGACGCCGAGTTCGCCAAGGAGACGATGTTCGGCGAGCGCATCGCCCACGGCCTACTGGGACTGTCCATCGTCAGCGGCCTGGCCTGGCGGACGGGCTTTATGGAGGGCACCGCCGACGCGC
>CAZWPV010000011.1:0-10237 GCA_964635485.1 uncultured Anaerolineales bacterium | reverse complement strand
ATCGTCAGCGGCCTGGCCTGGCGGACGGGCTTTATGGAGGGCACCGCCGACGCGCTCATCAGCGTGGAGACGAAATTCCGCAACCCGGTCAAGTTCGGCGACACCATCCGCGCCCGGTTCGAGGTCAAGCAGAAGAAAGAGATGAAGCGTATGGGCGGCGGGTTCGTCACGCTTGGCGTCGTCGTTCTGAACCAGCGAGACGAGACGGTGCAGAAGGGCGATTGGACGGTATTGATCCGCAGCGCGCCGTGAATTCCCTCTTGGGGTAACGCCACACTCTGGTCGAGTAGCAAACCCGGCCTACAACACTCCTAGTCTGACACTGAGGGACTGTAAGTTCGTCACTGAGGGACTACAAGTCCGACGCTGATGGACCGGCAGTCCGTCAGTGAGGGACGACCGGTTCGACACTGATGGACTGGCGGAGTCAAGTAGGCTGGGTTGAGGCGGGCCGGAGGCCCGGAGCGAAACCCAGATCAACCCAGCATATCACATTTCCCACCCGTAGGACATCCCATACTATTGCCCTCGCTCCCAAAGTGAGGTACAATACAGTCTGAACTGACCCCCTAGCGTGACGCTGAGGTGAAAGATGGTTACTCGACAGATCGTGATAGATGTCCCGGAAAAGGTATTGCTGGCCGAAAAGAAGGACGAAGCTACCTTTGCGCGAGAGTTGCGTATCCTGGCGGCTGTAAAGCTATACGAGCTGGGCAGGCTCTCCTCAGGCCGGGCGGCCGAACTCGCCGGTATGTCGCGGGTAGAGTTTTTGCTGGAACTCGAGCAGTATCACGTATGTCCACTCGAAGCCGAGTTGCTGGACTTGGAAAGCGCCTATGCCCAAGGCAATTAGCAACACGTCGCCACTCCTCTACTTGCATCGCATCGATGTGCTGGAATGGCTACCAAAACTGTTCAGCGAGATTTGGACACCCTCCGCTGTCGTAAAAGAGTTGCGAGAAGGACATGACAGGGGGTATGACGTTCCCATTCCCGACAAGCTCAATTGGCTTCAAATCGTCGAGCCCCAGTCGGTACCTTCGGAATGGCTGACCTTGGACCTGGGCGCAGGAGAGCTAGAAACAATGGCGATGGCACTGGAGCATCCGGCCCGGATTGTACTGCTGGACGACGCCTTGGCACGCCGGATAGCGCAGGCAGCGGGTTTGGAGGTATGGGGAACGCTAAAGATTTTGCTCGAGGCCAAATCACAAGGTATAACGGAAAGCGTTGCCCCTCTCATTGATCGGTTGAAAAAGTCAGGGATGTGGATTTCAGACGGCGTGCGCCAGAGAATATTACGCCTGGCCAGTGAGAGTTGATACAATCAAGCAAACGCGGACAATCTTCAGCAACACAACCCCTCAGAAACATAGCTTACGAGGAAGCACTCCCTAGACCGGTTGGTTTCAGATTCAAATCCCCGTGTGCCTACATAAGCCGCATTGGATGTGAGTCTGTAGGTTGGATAGAGGCGGGCCGGAGGCCGCGAGCCAAAGGCTCGAAGCGAAACCCGGCGGGTTGCAATCTGCAATCCGCCTGTTATAATGCGTGCGCTTGACGGAACCGGACGTGCCTGGACAGCGTCTATAGAGCAGCGAGCGTATGCCAGAAGAGCCGCACGTACACGTCTACAGGATTCACGAGCCTCGGGACGAGGATGAGGGCCAGGATGCATACATCCAACCCTTCAGGCCTCGTGCCGTGCAAGGCGACCAGCCGGCGGAAGAGGCTCCATCACTCGACACGCAGCCGGTGGATGCATCCCTGCTGCCGGACGCTGCGCTGCCCGATGATGCGCCGTCGCCTGGTAGTCCGCCGGTAGAGGGTGAGGACTCGGTGCCACTCGCCGACGAACCAGCGGCGCTGCCACCCGATTCGGACGCCGTGCCGATCGCCGCTGTGTGGTCGGAGTTGTTGCCCGGTGCTGCGCCATCGGAAGATGACGCGCCATCCGAGGATGACGTATCATCCGAGGATGACGTAGACACTGGCGAGATGCCGGGCGTCCGGGGCGAACCGACGATCGCGATGGACCGGGTGCCCACCGGCGCGACGCCGACCGCCCAACTGCCCCGCACCATCCCGCGGCCACAGAGGACCGCCGATTCTATCCCGCCGCGCCCTCCCACGGGAACAACGTGGCCCAAGACACCGCCCTCCGCTGTTCCTCCGCAGCCGCCCGCCAGAACCGCCGTGCCCAAGGCATCCCCACGCGCCGTCCCGCCACCGCGACGGACGGGTTACGTCCCGCCGCGCACGCCGCCGACTAGCCCGAGGAGCAAAAAAAGCTACAAGCCACGCAATTGGGGGAGGACCATGGTGAACCTCTTATTTATCGTCATAGTCATCATAGTCATCGTATTCTTTTTAGCTATCGGGGGGGCTTTCGTCGGATACGCATCCATCGCCGCCGAACTTCCTCCGCCGGAGGAGCTGCGGAATCGGCAGACGGCTTTCGTCAGCAGCAAAATCCTCGACCGCGAGGGGAACCTGCTCTACGAGGTGACGGATCCCCAGGGCGGGAAGCGCACCTACGTCACGCTCGACGGCATCTCGTCGCACCTGATCAACGCCACGGTCGCCACCGAAGACCGCGAGTTCTGGCATCATCCCGGCTTTGACCCCATCGCCATCCTCCGCGCCGTCTACTACAATCTCTCCGAGGGAGAGATCGTCTCCGGCGCCAGCACCATCCCGCAGCAGTTGGCCCGCAACGTGCTGATGACGCCCGAAGAGCGCGTGCAGCAGACCGCCAGCCGCAAGGTCAAGGAAGCCATCCTGGCCGCCGAGCTCTCCCGCACTTATACCAAGGAAGAGATCCTCGAAATCTACCTCAACGAGGCTTATTACGGCAACCTGGCCTACGGCATCCAGGCGGCCTCCGAGACCTACTTTAACGTGGACGCGGCCGATCTCACGCTGGCACAGGCGTCCTTCCTCGCCGGCCTGCCGCAGTTGCCGGCCACCTACGATCCCTTTGGCGGCGGCCCCGATGCGGCCCTCGCCCGTCACCAGGCCGTGCTGGGGCTGATGGTCGAGGGTGGCTACATCACCGAGGCAGAGGCCGCACTGGCAGCCGCCGAGATACGCGCCTACGCGTTCAAAGCCCCCAAGCTCGACCTGGCCACCGCCCCACACTTTGTCGTCTACACGCGGCAGGCGGTGGAGGCGCTGTACGGCCCGGAGGTGCTCTACCGCAACCCGGAGGGCAAGAGCCTGCGCATATATACCACGCTCGACCCTAAGCTGCAGAGGGTGGCCGAGCAGGCCGTGCACGACGGCGTGGCCGGATTGGCCGACCGCAACGCCACCAACGGCGCGCTCGTCGCCATCGACCCCGACACCGGCCACATCCTGGCGATGGTCGGGTCAGCGGATTTCAACGACGAGGCCATCGACGGGCAGGTCAATGTGGCGCTGCGCTGCCGCCAGCCGGGCTCCTCCATCAAGCCCCTCACCTACATCGCCGCCTTCGAGCGGGGCTGGACGCCGGCCACGCTGCTGTGGGATCTGGAGACCGAGTATCCCGACGGGGCCAACCCGCCCTACGTGCCGGTCAACTACGACGAGAAATACCACGGCCCGATGCTCCTGCGCGACGCGCTGGCCAACTCTTACAACATCCCGGCGGTGGAGACGCTACAATTCGTAGGCGTGGACGGCCTGCTGGAGATGGCCGGGGGGCTGGGCATCGATTCGCTGGTACACCCCGAGCTCTATTGTCCCGATTACCCATACGATTACCCGCCGAGCTACGGCCTGGCACTCACCTTGGGCGGCGGCGAGGTCAAGCTCCTGGAGATGACGGGCGCGTTCGCCGTCTTGGATAACGGCGGCGTGCGCCTGCCGCCCACGCCCATCCTGCGCATCGAGGACAGCGAGGGCAGCGTGCTGGTCGATAACACCGTGCGCGAGGGGGAGCAGGTCGTCTCGTCCCAGCACGCCTACCTCATCACCAGCATCCTTTCCGATAACCAGGCCCGCTGCCGCGCTTTCAGCTGCCCCAGCATCATCGAGCTGAGCCGGCCTGCCGCCGTCAAGACCGGCACCACCAACGACTACCGCGACGCCTGGACCATCGGTTACACCCCGGACCTGGTGGTCGGCGTGTGGGTGGGCAACTCGGATAACACCCCCATGGTCAACCTGCCCGGCGCGGCGGGTGCCGGGCCAATATGGCGTGCCTTTATGGAATCAGCCCACAAGGACCTCCCCGTGCGCGATTTCGTGCGCCCGCCTGGCATCGTCGAACACGAAATCTGCGCCAACTCTGGCGCGCGTCCCACCGAACATTGTCCCAAGCGCAAGGTGGAGATCTTTGCCGAGGACCAGCCGCCCCTGGGCGAGGAGCACGATTGGTACCAGATGGTCAAGATGGACAACTTTACCCGGCTGCGGGCGAACGAGCTATGCCAGGACCAGGTCGTCGAGGAGCTGATGGTCGTCATCGAGGACAAGCGGGGGCGGGAGTGGGCCCAGGCCCACCCCGAGTATTTCAACGAGCTGCCGCTGGCACCGATCGAATTCTGCACCGACGCCACCGACCGGCCAGAGATCTCTATCTCCCAGCCTAGCGGCGGAAGCGAGGTGCACGGCGTCGTGCAGGTCGTCGGCACCGTCCTGGTGCCCGATTTTAGCCACTACGAGGTGCTGTACGGCATCGGCGACGATCCCATCGGCTGGGGCTTTGTCAGCGGCCCGCACAAGACCCAGGTGCGCGACGGGCTGCTGACCGAGTGGGATACCGATCACCTTGCCCCCGGCCTCTACACGTTGCGCGTCACCGCCTTCAACAAAGCGATGCGCAGCGTCGAGGCGCGGGTGCAGGTCAACGTCTACCATCCAACCAAGACGCCGTCGCCGACGCCGGTTCCTACAGAGACGCCGACGCCCGTGCCGACGCTGACAGGGACACCGACGGAAACGCCCGTTCCGCCGGCATCTGATACCCCAACGCCCAGCCCTACGCCGGTGCCAACGGTCGCGCCGACGACGCCTCCCACGGCTCCGCCGACGTCGCCGCCCACCTCTGTGCCCACAAAGAAACCGACCAACACGCCGACGCCCACTCCTGTCCCCACCGCCCCACCAACGTCCACACCCACTTCCACACCAACACCGACGCCGGAACCGACCAAGCCCACATCTACCCCTACGCCAACGCCGACGCCGACACCTACGTCCACACCGACAGAGCCACCCCCGACCGACACGCCTACACCCACGGCGACGCCCTGACGCTTCGCGACATCAACTCTCAGCATATCATGCGAAAAGCCCCGGTCAAAGGGCGTATTTCAGTTCTGGAGCAATCGGGCCACTGCATTTAAGTTTACCGTCACATCGTCGCTCTCGCTCAAAAAAAACACTGAAATACGCCTTCGAAAATTCGGCGAGCCGAATTTTCCCTCGTGGAGAGGCGGTAGATTTTGGACAAGAAGCTGTACCCTGTCCCGAAAGTGAAATGCACCCCTGGCCAAAGCCAGAGGTGCATAGACTCCGAATCTTGCAGGGGCTATCGCACGAACCCCTGGCTGCGCTCAGGCCCCACACTGATGTACGTTATCGGCATTCCAACCTGCTCCTCGATCAGTGCCACGTAAGCCCGCGCGGCAGCGGGCAGGTCGTCGAACTCGCGCACGCCCATGATGTCCTCCGTCCAGCCGGGCACTTCCTCGTAGACCGGCTGCCACTTGGCCAGCTCCTCCAGGCCAAACTCGGCCGGAAAATGCGCGACGCGCTCCCCATCTCGCTCGTAGGCCACCGCCACCTTGAGCCGCTCCAGCCCGCTCAACACGTCCAGTTTGACCAACGCAAGCTCATCCAGCCCGTTGATCCGGGCGGCGTAGCGCAGGATGACGAGATCGAGCCAGCCGCAGCGGCGGGGACGGCCTGTGGTCGTGCCATATTCATCCCAGGGATTGTCCCCGGTACCCCGCAGCCGGTCGCCGGTCTCGTCCAGCAACTCGGTGGGGAAAGGCCCCGCGCCCACGCGGGTGGTATAGGCCTTGGCCACGCCGACGACGCGGGAGACATCCCTGGGGCCAAAGCCCAGCCCCGTCAGCGCACCCCCGGCGATGACCGACGAGCTGGTGACGTAAGGATACGAACCGTGATCCAGATCGAGCAGCAATCCCTGCGCGCCCTCGCAGAGCACCGTCTTTCCGGCCTCCAATGCCTCCCCCACCAGGACCGTCCCATCGACCAGGTGAGGCGCCAGCCGTCTGGCGTACTCGCAGTACTCGGCTGCGGCCTCCTCCGGCGAGATCGTTTCAGACACGCCATACCGCTCTTCCAGACGGCGGTTGTGCGCCCTGACGCCATCGACCACATGGTCGGCGAACTGCTCCGGGTTCATCATATCGCCCGCCCGCAGATTGACGCGCGCGGCCTTGTCGGCGTAGGCAGGGCCGATGCCCCGGCGCGTGGTGCCGATGGCACTATGACCACGGGCGTCCTCCCGCGCCCCGTCGAGCGCACGATGGGTGGGCAGAATGATGTGCGCCGCTGCGCTGATCTTTAAGCGCGCCGGCCCCACGTCCAGGCCCAGGCCCACCAGCTTGTCCATTTCCTCTATCAAGGTCGTCGGGTTGATCACCACACCTGCGCCGATGAGGCCGACGGCAGTGGCACGCAGGATACCCGCGGGCACCAAGTGCAGCTTGAGGGTCAGCCCTTCGGCGACGACGGTGTGACCGGCGTTGTCGCCGCCGTTGAAACGGGCCACCACGTCGGCATCGCGCGCCAGCCAATCCACCACGCGGGCCTTTCCCTCATCGCCCCACTGGGCCCCGACGACAATAATTGCAGACATTTCACTTCCTCCTGACATAGTTTGAGGCGGCGCTCCAGGGAATCGGGCACCGCCTCTTCCCCTCCGATTATAACCGAAGATGGAAAACCCGTCAAACAAAACTTTGCGCGCAACCAATCGAAAGGTCGCGTGTTTTAAATGCTGTCAGCAGGCACCAGGAGGGAGAGACGTGTCGATTTTTCTAAGCGTGCTCATGATCGCAGCCAGCTACCTGATAGGCTCGATTCCCATAGGTCTAATGCTCGTACGCATCACGACAGGGCAGGACGTGCGCAAGGTCGGCAGCGGGCGCATCGGCGGCACCAATACGCTGCGCGCCGCCGGGCCGTGGGTGGCGTTGCTCACCATACTGGCCGATTTGGGCAAGGGGTTCCTGGCCGTGTGGTTGGCGCGGATCGTGATCGGGACGCAGGGGATCGCTTCGCCGCTCGTCGAGTCACTGGCCGGGCTGATGGCCGTGTTCGGCCACAACTATTCGGTCTTTATCGGCTTCAAGGGCGGAGCCGGGACGATGACCACCGGCGGCGGGGCGATCGCCCTTTGGCCCTGGAATGCCGCCATCCTGACCCCCATCGGCGTGGGAGTGATTGCACTTACCGGCCACGCCTCGGTGTGCTCCATCACCATCGCGGTTCTGATCCCCCTCATCTACACTGTGCGCGCCGTGGCAGGATACGGGCCGTGGGAACACCTGATCCACGGGCTGGGCACGACGGCGCTGGCGTTGTGGGCGCTGCGCCCCAACATCAAGCGCCTTTGGGAGGGACGCGAGCGGCGCGTGGTGATCAGCAAGCCCCATCTGCACAAGCAGGCACCACAGCGCGCCGAGGTGCGACCAGGAAAAAGACGCAACTCCTACAACAACCATTCCAGTTAGGCTCCCCTGCTAACAGTCGGGAAACCAATTTACCGGAACGCAACGTGACGCGCTTGAGAGCGCGTCACGTTTTGTGAGTAGTCGCCGTTGGCAGTCAGCCATGTAGCGTAGTGGAGTGGAGTGGCGCTCACGGGCCACTCCACCTTGCTGCGTGCCTCACTACGAACGGAGGAACTGTTTTCGAAGCAGTTACCATGCCCCATTGGGGCACCTTCAACGATGAAAATACCTCCCCCGCCCCCGCCCCCGCCCACCGAGGAGGGGGGCATCCAGTCCCTCCTCCCGTGGTGGGGGAGGCTAGGTGGGGGGGAAAGCGGCTATTCTCGAGGCAACTACAAGTCGTCTCAGGCCTCTCCCAAGAGCTTGGGTCGCAGGTCAGTGGCCCAGACGCGAATCGCCTCCCAATCACGCTCGTCCCCCGACTCTTTCGCCATCGCTCTCATCATCAGCTTCACGATGAAGAACTGCCTCTCGAACTCCTCGCCCTCGGTCAAGATCGCCCCGGCGAAGAGACCGATATCGACCGGCTGCACCTCAGGAGCCTGCTTGAGTACAGGGTCAAACCAGCCCAGCGTCTCACTGCGATGCTCCGGCGTATCCTCGGCCATGTTCAGGCAGACGACAAAGTAGGCCACGGGGATTTCGCTCAGGGCCTGGCGATACTTTTTCACAAACTTGCGCACAGCCCGGTGCGGCCTTCCGGCGCGGATGGGGGTGCCCGCCACCACGGCGCGATAGGGACCGACGTCCGTCACCTCCTTAGCTCGCACCACGTCCACGACCGTGTCTGTGCCGCGAAGCACCTCTCCAATAGCCTCGGCCACCTCGCGGGTCGATCCGGCCCAGGTGCCGTATGTCACCAGAATCTTATCTTCCATCTCTTCCTCCTTGAAATGCGCTACACCTCTGTCACGAAACGTCCGCCACCTCGCTTGCAGAGCTCTTCGACCAGCTTGCGAGCGGCGACGGCCACCGTCGAAATGCCGATGCTGGCCAGCGCCCACTGGCCGACCATGTAGAAATTCTCCAGGCCCGGCAGCGTCTTGCACAACCCCTGCATCATGCCGATAAACCCGGCACCAGGCACGCCCCACGCCTGATAGCCGTGATAGTTGTCCGTGAACCGCTCGACCGTCACCGGCGTGGCCACGTCCACGACCTCGATCTGCGCCTTCAGGCCGGGGAAGCGCCGCTCCAACTGCTCGATCACCGTTTCGGCCAACCGCTCCTTCGCCTCGTCGTAGCGGGCGCGGTCGGCACATAGCTCCTTCCAGTAAGCATAGCCGGCCTCCAGCGGCACCTTGATCGCCGTCTTGCCCTCCGGGGCCAACCCGGTGTGCGGGCCAAAGATCTCTACATCCAGCCGCTCGAACGCCCGACCCATAGCCTGCATCGGCTCGGGAAGCAGGAGGGTGAGCATGTGCGGCTCGTGCGAGAGATCGCGTGCGATGCCCAACGAGACGTGCGCGCTCATCACCTGAGACTCGGGCTCTGCCTCGAAAAAGCGCCGTATCTTGTCGTTTGTGTACTTTCCACCCAGCATATCGAAAATAGTCGCGTGGCCATCGGCGGCGGAGATGACGAGATCAGCCCGGTGTTCAGCCCCATCGGCAAGCCGTACGCCCACAGCACGGTCATCAGCCACAAGAATCCGCTCCACGCGCGATCTGTAGTGCAGCTCACCGCCCAGCGCGACGTAGCGGTCGGCGATGGCCTGGGCGAACGGCAGCGATCCGCCGACCGGCCAGCCCAATTGACGGTGATGGCAGCCGGCCAGGAAAGCCAAGTTGGCCATCGCCGGAACGTCGGCAAAGTCGTACTGAATCCAGGGAAAGGCTCGCTGCAAGAAGGGATCGCTAAAGCGCTGGGCATACTGCTCCAGCGTGATCCTGGCCCACTTGATCAGCATGGGGATGTAAGGCAACATCGAAACCATCTCCCAGGGCTTGGCCGTCAGAAAGGAAAAGAACTCGAAGCGGGAAAAGCGGCGCACCCCGTCGGCGTATGCCTCAATGACTGCGGCATCGGCTGGCGAGAGATCCATCAAGTGCGCCTCCAGCCGGTCGGGGTCGACGTAGACGGTAAAAGCCCGGCCGTCGGCGTCCTCGATCTGCGCAAACACCTCATCGTAGATGATCTCGCGGCCCTGCGCCGCGCCCAACTCCTCCCAAACCCGATAGAGTTTGGACGTCGGTCCAGATCCCGCCAGGTGATGCATGCACCCGTCGAAGGTATACCCTTTTCGCTTCCACGCGGTGCACAGGCCGCCGGGCTTGGAGTGCATCTCGAATATCTGCGTGCGATAGCCGTTCATCTGGGCGTAGCAGCCCGCCGAAAGCCCGGCTATTCCCGCCCCAATGATGATGATTGATTTTCCCATCCTGATCCTTTCTCAGCGGTTTCTCTCTACTGCGTAATTTGCCAGCGCCAGCAGCATCTGACGCGAATCACTATCCGGCAAGCCCGCCAGCGCCTCCCGGGCCTGCCAGGCGTGGGCGCGCGCCTCCTCCAACGCCGCCTCGACCGCGCCCGACGCGCGGATG
>CAZWPV010000010.1:0-17744 GCA_964635485.1 uncultured Anaerolineales bacterium | reverse complement strand
CACGCTATATACCGACCCGGACAACAACTTTCCGAGCTATAGTGAGGATACCTCTGTGGTGTACGCCAGCGGGGTGCTCTCGTATCAGATCGCACAGCGAACACTGGCCACGACCACGAACAACTGCGTGATCATGGAGTTGGACATTCAGAACACCGGCATCATGTCCCTCACCGGCGGCAAGCTGCTTTACATGGTGGATATTGACGCAGGGCGGGAGAACCAAAATACCGGGTTCTACGACCCCGCTCGGCGTTTCGTCTATCAGGCAGCCTCGGACCCTCCCAATTCTGGTTTTGCGATGGGAATCTCTCTGTTGAAGGGAGACTGGCGTGGGTATCGCATTGTTGGAGCCAATAACGGCTATCCTGATTCAGATAGCGAATTTCAGAATGAAATGATCACCCCGACCAATACGATCAATGATGGCCCCAACGACGTCTCCTGGATCGTGGCGAATATCCCCGATCTGTCCGCAGGCCAGACGGCGCAGTTGGCTTTTGGCATCTGTGCCGCATACAGCGCTACCGGGGGGGAGGAGGGAGCCAGAGACGAGCTAATTGAGGAATACGACGAACTGGTCGATCTCGCCTTGACGCCGGCCAAGACGATCGACGGCAATTGGACGCGGCGGATAAAGCTGACTTTTACCAACACGTCGCCGACCGAGGACTTGATGGACTTTCCCGTATTGGTGACGCTCGATGGCAGTCGCATTAGCTACACTCAGACTCAGGATGCCGGTCAAGACATTCGCTTCGTCGATCCAGATGGGCTGTTGCTTGCGCACGAGATCGAGGAGTGGAACGAGGCGGGTACCTCCTACGTGTGGGTAAAGGTGCCACAAATCGACCGTGACTCGAACACCGATTACATTTGGATGTACTATGGCAATCCCAGTGCGCCCGACGGCCAGGACCCAGAGGGCGTCTGGGCCAGCGACTACCGCATGGTCTACCACCTGGCGGATAGTTCCGAGACGATCCTGGATTCGACCGCGAACAGTTTCACCGGCACGAATCATGGCACGGGACCCTACAACGGTTTCATCGCCGGGGCCCGGGATTTTGACGGGTCTAGTGGCTACATCGATCTAGGTTCAGATCTGGCTGTCCTCAACGGGGTAGGCCAAGCCACGCTGTCGGCCTGGGTCAGGCCGGATAATCTGGGGGGCCGTCAAGATATTATCGCCATCTCTATCGGCGACAGCGGGCCCACCAATGCCTCTAGGGCCTCGCTCTACCGGTCTGGGGGTGAGGCGGGGATTGTCGCCAGAGCCCCAGATAGTCAAGGGATGAACACGGTCGATACAACATCCAATTCCGTGTCCCAGGCCTGGCATTATGTGGTCGCTGTTATAGACTATGCCGGTAATACAGTCACGATTTACGTCGATGGTGTTTCACAGCCGCTTTCAGGCCCTCCAAGTTTCGACGCTTCAACGACATCGAATGTGAATTCTGCCAACGCCGCCCTGGGGAGTGAAGATGATGGCAGCACCTACTTTTTCAATGGTAGGATCGATGAAGCCCGTGTCGCTGCGATGGGCCGCTCGGCTTACTGGGTTGCTGCTCAGTATGCATCGATGACGGATAATTTCATCACGTACGGCAGCCAGGAGGATACCCTGGCCGCCGTCGGTCAGGCAATCGCTGGCGTGCCGTTCACCTACACCATCGTCGTCACCAATACCGGCTTGGCCGAGATCTCTAACGTCGTGGTGACCGACGTGGTACCGAGCGGGGCGAGCTATGTCTCAGGCGGCTCGTACCTCGGTGGCAGCAACACCGTGAGTTGGACGATCTTGAGTATTGAGGCCACTGGAGCCGAGTCGGTCACCTTTTCTGTCAGCACGTGCCAGTTGAGTGTGGTCAACGAATCCTACCGCGCTATCACCAGCACGCAGGGGATCAGTAGCTCATATGGAACGCCTTTGCTGACGCTGATAAGGCTGCCTGCGTTGGAAGCCCAGTTCGATTACGGCCCGCCGACGGTTACGGTGGGGAGCACGGTTTCCTTTACCAGTACCAGTACGACCGATGGGGGGCCTATTGTGGCCTGGGGTTGGGATTTCGGGGACGGTGACACAGCGAGTGGCTCGACCACGGGTCACGTTTATGCCAGTATCGGTGCCTTCCCCGTCACGTTGACGGTGACCGATACCTGTGGCTTTGTGGACACAGTGACCAAAGTCGTCAACGTTTATCCTTTGGTGAGCTTTAGCGATGCTTCTTACACCGTGGGTGAGGGCGATGGCTCTGCCACGATCACCGTCACCCTCAATGCGGCACCTGCCGTGACGGCTACGGTTGGCTACGCCACGTCGGACGGCACGGCTACGACGCCTGGAGATTATATGAGTGCCAGCGGTACGCTGACCTTCACACCCGGCACCACCGAGCAAACCTTCGTCGTGACGATCAACAACGATGCTATCGATGAGCTTGACGAGACGGTGAGCCTGACGCTGAGCGGGGCGGTGAACACGGCGATTGGGGGCACGAATCCGGCGACGCTGACGATCGTGGACGACGACGTGGCAGGGGTGAGCGTGAGTCCGACGACGGTGAATGTGACGGAGGGCGGGGCTGGAGATAGCTACACGGTGACGTTGAGCAGCCAGCCGACGGGAGTGGTGACGATCACGTTCAGCACGGGAACGCAGGTGAGCCCCATCGCGGCGATCACGTTCGACGACACGGACTGGGATGAGGCGCAGACGGTGGACGTCAGCGCGGTGAACGACGCGGTGGCGGAGGGTGCGCACACGGGCACGATCGCGCACACGGCGACCAGCAGCGACGGGAACTATGACGGAATCCCCATCGCGGACGTGACGGTGAACATCACGGACGACGACGTGGCTGGGGTGAATGTGAGTCCGACGACGGTGAATGTGACGGAGGGCGGGGCTGGAGATAGCTACACGGTGACGTTGAGCAGCCAGCCGACGGGAGTGGTGACGATCACGTTCAGCACGGGAACGCAGGTGAGCCCCATCGCGGCGATCACGTTCGACGGGACGGACTGGAGTATGCCGCAGGTGGTGAATGTGAGCGCGGTGGACGACGCGGTGGTGGAGGGGGCGCACGTGGGCACGATCGCGCACTCGGCCACCAGCAGCGACGGGAACTATGACGCGATCACCATTGCGGACGTGACGGTGAACATCACCGACGATGACGTGGTGCCGGGCCTGAGCATCGTCAAGACGGCGGTAGATTTGAACGGCGCGCCGCTGCGCCCGGGGGATGAGATCGAATACCTGGTCGTAGTGACGAATGGCGATGCTTTTTTGCACACGAATGTTATCATCAGCGATTGGATGCCGCAAAACATACTGTTGGTAGCCGGAAGTGAGAGGTGTTCGCCGGGAGCGACGTGTACCGCGTACCTTGATGTTCCCCCGGATGGTGCGCCGGTATTGGGCGCTGATTATCAGCCTGCCGATTCGGGAGGCGTGGTCATAGCCAGCATGGGAAGCCTGGCATCCGGACAGGTGTTTACAGTGACTTTCCGCGGGCGAGTGATCCCGAACGCCCTTTCCATCGGCGGCAACGTGGCTGTGGTGGAGAGTGACGCCCAAGAGCCGCTGGCGAGCAGCGCGACCTGCCCGCCCGGGGGGTGCACGGTTGGAGCGGGTTTGACCGCGACCAAGGTGGCGGTAGATTTGAACGGTTCCCCTCTCATAGCGGGCGAGGTGGTCGAGTATCGCATCGTCGTCACCAATGGCGGAGACAGCGAAACCAATGTGACCATCACCGATACCGTCCCGGCAAACATGGCCTTGGTGGCCGGAAGCGTCACCTGTTCTGCCGGGGCGTCCTGTGGCGAGTCTGGCGGCGAGATCACGGCCTCCGTCGGCAGCCTGGGGTCCGGCGACGCGCTTACGCTTACCTTCCGGGCCCGGGTGGATGCCTGTGTCTCCTTTGTGGGGGGGAATGTGGCCGTCTTTTGGAGTGATAGCCAGGGGAAGCAGGAAACCCTGCCCGTATACCCGCCCGGAGGGGGCGCTGTGTTGGCCTGTTCGCCAGATCTGTACGAGGAAGACGACACGCCAGCCCAGGCCGGGTATCTGCAGGTTGGCTCGCCTCATCAAGCGCATACCTTCTGCGATGATGCGGCTGACTGGCACGCGTTCACCGCGCTGGCCAACGAGGTCTATACGATCACCACGTCCTCCTAGAACCTTGCGGCAGACACGTTTTTGACCGTGATTGGCACCGATGGGGTCACGGTGTGGGCGGTCAACGACGACTGCCCCGGTGCGACGGACGGCTCCTCGTGTCTCGCGTGGACGGCGCCAGCCAGCGGCGTATATTACGTGCGTATCTCCAATCGGGGTGGCGTCGTCGGCTGCAATACCGGATACGAGGTGTGGATAGAGGCTCGAACGCCCCCTGTGCTCATCTATTTACCCCTCGTCACCCGAAACGGTACGCCGGGCGATCTCGTGGAGGCCGTTCCCCCTGACCTGGGGAGACGTGCTTCTCTCGGATCGGGCGTCGCGCCGGGTGCTGCCGGCGCAGTAGAGTGGGTTGGTTCGGGCAGCCTCTTGTTCGCGCTGGTCGGGGTGCAAAAGGTGCTGAATGTTCGCCGGGGGAGGTGACTTTTTCCAGTGAAAAGGACCTGGCAGGTTGTCTGCCAGGTCTTGGTCTATCTCAGACGGTCGAATTGTGTTGTCCTACGGTGCCGGGCTCGTCGTCGGCTGGGTAAAGATCGCCAGATCGACTCCACCATTCCCGGTTGTCCAGAACGAGCCGTTGTTCCGTGAGTAAGGATTGTTGATATCTAGTTCCACCGTCCACGTGACGCCATCCTCCCCGGCGCTTACCGGGTGAGACGAGCTTCTTGTTTCGCCGCCTACAGTTGATATGTCGCCGGGTGGCAAAAGAGTGATATCCTGCAGTGGCGTGTGCAGCGTCATGCTGCCGGAGCCGTCGTCGTCAAAGTCCAGGTTGTACTGCGTAAAGGTCGACGTGCCCGCAGGCACGTGGGGATAAAACGGCGGCTGTGCCACGCTGGGGTTAAAGGTAAACGTCCAACAATAGGCAAAGACGCGGCTGCCTGCCGGTGCAGTGTTGCCGCCCGCATTTGTGCTTACCGCCACTTGGTAACCGTTGCCATCGTCGCCGCCCATCCCCTCCACCACCAGCTTAAACACCCAACCGCTGCCGACTGACTCGCCTTGGTTGGCGGTGTAGCCAAAGACGAGGTTCCAGTTGTCATGATAGGTGTTATCTGCACCTATCACGATTTGGTCCAACTGGGTGCCGGAGGTGATTTGGCCCGGGGTCGGGTGGGCGGCCTGTGCCCCGGTGTATGCGCCGCCGCCGCCGTATACGGTGTACTGCATCGACGTGTTCCAGGTCCAGGGGGCATTCCACATTTGATCTATGGTTTCGCCTGCCCCTCCGCCGGTGTCGGCGTCATAGATGCGCAAGTATATGTTGTTACCGCCGCCATAGCTGGTGGGTATCTCAAAAAAGATCACCTGCACGTGATCGTCGTCGCCATGCCCTGGCAAGTTGCTGCCGGCTGTCAGCAACTGGGCGTTTTCCAGCGTCGTGTCGGGATCATCAAAGGGAGCGAGCACCGTGTAGGCCGCCGGGAGGGTGTCGGACTGCGAGTCTGGATTGGTCACGGTGAGCGCATAGACGCCAGGGGGCAGCCCGGCCGGGACCGTGGCGTTGATTGTGTTGGCATCGATCCATATAACGTTGATGAGTGCATTCGCTCCCAAGTACACGGTGGGCGGGTCCATAAAGTTGAGCCCGCCGATGACCACGTCCACATCCACGTCGTTGTAGCCAGAATTGGGCGTGATGCTCAAGACGGTGGGCCCGGTGATGGGGGTGTTGGTCGGTGTGGGTGTATCGGTGGGCGTTGGCGTGGGAGTGGGTGTGTCGGTAGGCGTGGGGGTGGGCGTGTCGGTGGGGGTCGACGTAGGCGTGTCGGTGGGACCGGGGGTTGAGGTATCCTCAGGCGGTTCGGACGTGTTGGTCGGTATAGGTACAGGAGTGAAAGTGAAGGTAGGAAACGGCGTAAAGGTCGGCGTGGGCGAGCCGGTGGGCGTGGATGTGGGCGTCGGCGATGGGGTAAAGGTGCCGGTTGGCAGTGGCGTGAACGTGGCTGTTCTGGAAGGAGGAGGGATGGGGGTGTCGGTGGCGGTCGAAGTCGGAACCACGGCCACCTGCCGGGTGGGGGTGGTCGTCGGGAGTTGGCCGATGACTGCCGGGGGCACCGGCTTTGGCGTCCCCTCAGGCGTCAGGATCTTTTCGAGAGGGAGTGGGGTCAATGCCTTGGGGCCGACGGGTTCGACTTTGACCACTTCACCCGTGTCCAGGTTCACGTCGGAGCGCATGTTGGCTGAAGCTTGCCAGGTTTGTGCTGGCCTGGTCGCCAGCTCTGCCGTGACGCATAGGCAGAGGAGCCCCAGCAACAACAGCAAAAGGGCTAGCAGCCAATCGCGCCGGCTTCGCCTTTCGTCCTGATCGCTATGGGAGTCTTCCATTTTGTCCTCTCCCTTGCCTGCTTGAACTGCGCTTTACTCATCCAGCGCAGGGAGACTCACGCTAAACGTACTTCCGGTGCCCGGTTCGCTGGAGACGCGAATCTCTCCCCCGTGACTTTCGACGATTGCCCTGGAAACGTATAGCCCCAGGCCGATACCTCTGACTTCCGTCGCCCTCTCGACTCGGTAGAAACGGGTGAAAAGCTCCTCTTGGTCCTTTTCCGAGATGCCGATCCCGGTGTCGGCGACGTCGAGCACCACTGTGCCATTCCGTTCGTACAGCCGTACACTCACACTCCCGTCTTCCGGTGTATACTGCCAGGCGTTGCGCACCAGGTTGACGATCACCCATTGCAGGCGCTTGGCGTCCACATCGACCAGCGGCAGCCCGTCAGAGATTTCTACGTTGAACGTCAACTGTTTTTCGTCCATTTGCAGATACCACGGCTCAATCGTCTCTTCGAGGAGGGCGGACAGTTGTGTAGGATGTCGAGCCAGGGTCAATTTGTCCCACGCTTCCAACTCTGAAAAGTCCAGCAGGGTGTTGATCATGCTCACCAGACTGTCGGTGTGGTGGTGGATCGTCTGGATGAAGCGTCGCTGTTCGTCCTCGAGCGAGCCGGTCGCGCCGATGAGCATCAGTTCGCTATAGCCTTTGATCGCTGTCAGTGGCGTGCGTAGCTCGTGCGAGACGTGGGCGACAAAGGCGTCTTTGAGCCTGTCCGCCTCGGCCTCGGAGGTGACGTCCCGCAGTACGATCACCGTGCCCAGGTACTCGCCATCTTGCGCCCGGACGGCGGCGGAGTGGGCGCTGATGACCTTTTTGCCTACCTCAAAGCGCTGGCGCTCTATGAGCCAGGAGTCTAGCGATGGCTCCTCTTCGAGGCTTTCGGTGGTCAACTCGTGAAGCCCGTCGACCAAAAAGTTTTCGGTCATCTCTCGTAACATGATTTGGGCTGCGCCGTTCAGGGGGATGAGGTTGTGTTCCAGATCTTCTAGTAGCACGCCGTCACCGATGCTGGAGAGGATCGCTTGCATACGTCCCAGGGTCTCTTCCAGCGCGCGGGTTCGCTCTGCCAGGCGTCCCGTCATCTGGTCAAAGGTCGTGGCCAGGATGCCAATCTCGTCTGATTGTTCGATGCCGGTGCGCTGCTCGAGATCTCCCTCGGCCACGGCCTGGGACGTGCGCACCAGGCGGCCGAGAGGGGTGGTGATGAGTCGGGAGATCAGGAATCCTATCACGACGACGCCGACGGTCACAATAGCAAAGATGGCGATATAGCCGTTACGGTTGGTCGCGCGTTGTTCGATGATAAAGTTGGCCGGCAATGCTACGGAGAATACCCCCAGCGTGTCGTTGCCCACGCGGAGAGGGCCACGGGCGATGCCGTACGATCGGCCGCGAACGTCATCATTTTCTCCCATGACGACCTCGGGGCTTGACAAGATGCTCTGGTACAAGGCTGGTGTGATGGAGAGTACCTTCAACACGCTGGTTTCTTCGGCAGGCTGATCAAGTGCAAAGGTCGATGCGATAGCCTGCCCGTCGTTGAGATAGAAGGTTACATCGGCCAGAGACCTGATCTTGAAGAGCGGAAGCAGTGTGTCGAGAGAAGTACCCACCACGACGACGCCGACGACTTGATCCTCCAACCCGACGGGAATGGCCGTGAAGTAGTAGTAGCGTTGATTCAGCAGGTGTAGCCCCAGGCTGCGCTTGGGAAGTCCGTCGGGGTCGCCGGCATCGAGCAGGGCCTCCACCATCCAAAAATCTGCGGGGTCAAAGCCCTCTACGATCTCGAACGTGCCATCATCCCGGCGTAGCCCGTGCAATACCTCCTCGCCCTGTGCGTCTGTGATGACGAGGCATTCCACGCCTCGAACGGCGGCCTGCGGCTGGGCCAGCGCGATCACGCGCCCCCGGTCACCGGCCTGTAGCGCCTCGGCCAGTCCAACGGTGAAGGCCACCGCCCTAGCGGATTCCAGGTGTTCGATTTCCTGGCGCGCCATGCCATCCGAGATTGTCGTTCCGGTGTCGATCAATTGGTTTTTGAAGCGTTCTTCCAGGGAGGTGACGACCAGGTTGGTCACCACGTAGACGCCGATGATAGCGACGACCAACGTGAGGAGCAGGTAGGGCAGGACGATCTTGCCGCCGATGTTGAGGGAGGCGTAGTGGCGCAGCCACTGAGATAGTTTAGACGGGTTCTCTGATTGTTGTGTCACCTGTTGCCCTCCAGTCATGGCGAGGCAAAGTAGGCCAGCGCCTGACGCACCCGCTCTTCTATAGACATTTCCTCACCTCGAGGCAGGCTCTGCAGCGCCGTCTGCGCCTCGACCAAGCTAAAGCCCAGCGCTGTCAGTGCGGCAATCACCTCGGCGTCGGTGTCGCTCAGCAGCGGCGCTGCTGCTGCCTCGGTGGAAACCAGCTTGTCCTTCAAATGAAAGATGATCGCTTTGGCCGTCTTGGGCCCGATGCCCGGCACGCGGGACAGCAAGCCCGATTCCTCCTGCACTACCGCCTGGCGGAGCGCTTGCGGGGAAATGGTCCCCAGCACCGCCAGTGCGACCTTGGGGCCGACGCCGGAGACACTCAACAGGAGCTTGAATAGCGCCAGCTCGTCCTCGGTGAGAAAGCCGTAGAGCGTCAGCTCGTTCTCGCGCACGTGCAGGTGAGTGAATAGCTCCACCGGTTGGCCGGCCCCGTCCAACTGCTCCAGCACGCTGGTGGGCGTGTGTACTCGGAGACCAATGCCTCCCGTGCGGATCACCGCACAGTTATCTCTGATGCTCCACACCGTACCGCTAAGTCGGGCGATCATCCAATTTCACCCTCGATTATATCCTGCCAATGTTACAGCCTGCATTACAGCGCGGCAGCTGTTCCGTCGGAGAGTGCCGCCAGGCTGACCGAATTGAGATGGCAGATGGCGACCGCCAGTGCGTCGGCGGCGTCGTCGGGCTTGGGTGCCTCTGCCAGCCCTAGAAGCAGCCGCACCATCTCCTGTACCTGTGCCTTGTCCGCACCCCCGTACCCGGTCACCGCTTGCTTGACCGTCAGCGGCGTGTACTCGGCCACGGAGAGGCCGGCATCGGCCAGCGCCAGAAGCGCCACCCCTCGCGCCTGGCCGACGCTCATCGCCGTGCGCACGTTGCTGCTGAAAAAGAGCTCCTCTACAGCAGCAGCGGAAGGTTTCCATTCCAGCACCAGTTCTTTCACGCCCCGGTAGACGGCCTGCAGGCGGGTGGGAAGCGGCTGCTTGGCAGATGTCCTGATGGCTCCGAATGCCAGCGCTTTTAGCTCGCCTCCTTTTTCCTCCACCACGCCGTAGCCCGTGATGGCGGTTCCGGGGTCGATACCGAGTACCCGCATTTTGGATTAGGATGCGTCGTTTGATCTAGCTCAATCAGACGCTTCGTACTTGGCCAATATCTCGTCGCTGATGTCCAGGTTGGAATAGACCTGCTGGACGTCGTCCAGGTCCTCCAGGTCTTCGATGACGCCCATCACCTGAACGGTTTCCTTCTCGCCCAATTGCAGCGGCGTCTTGGGGATCATCGACAGCTCAACCGTTTCGAACGCGATGCCTGCATCCTTCAGCGCCTGTCGTACTGCCTGAAAAGCGGATACCTCGGCAAAGACCTCGACCAGATCGTCGCTGAACACGATGTCGTCGGCACCGGCTTCGACCGCGATTTCGAAGAGTGCGTCCTGATCGACGCCGTCGGGCGCAATCGCGATGTAGCCCTTGCGCTCGAACTGCCAGGCAACGGCGCCCGCCTCGGCCATCGTGCCGCCCTGGCGGGTGAGGACGCGGCGCACATCGGCGACAGCGCGGTTCCTGTTATCGGTGAGCACCTGCACCAGCAGGGCGACGCCGTTGGGCGCGTACCCTTCGTAGATCACCTCTACCAGCTCGGCGCCCTTAAGCTCTCCGGTGCCGCGCTTGATGGCCCGCTCGATGTTGTCCTTGGGCATGTTGGCGGCCTTGGCCCTGTCCACCGCCAGGCGCAGGTTAAAGTTGACTTCGGGATCGCCGCCCCCTTCTCGCGCCGCGATGACGATTTCCCGCGCCAGCCGCGTGAAAAGCTTGCCCCGCCTGGCATCCGTCGCGGCTTTTTTGTGCTGGATGGTCTTCCATTTACTGTGACCAGACATACTACTTATCCTCCGCTGCGTCCTATAAGATTATACCACCGTGCGCACATGTTGTGCAAGCGATATTTCTTGCCAACAGCGCCGCATCCCAAAAACAAAGCGGAGAGAAAATGACCGTCTCCGCTCTGTAAACTATTCTTCTGTAACTCCCAAGCAGGTTCCCACGCACTCGCGCTGGCCGCAGAGGAAGGCCTCGATGTCCATTGGACGCTTGCCGGCCAACTGCACCTCCTCCAGGCGCAACGCGCCTTTACCCGTGGCGACGGCACATCCGTTCGCCAGGGTGACTATCGTGCCCGGCGGGGCATCTCCCCGCCAGCCGGGCAGTGGCATAGCCTTCAGGATCTTGAAGTGCTTCTCCTGCAACGTCGTGAACGCCCCCGGCCAGGGCGTGAACGCCCGCACCTGCTGGGCGAGTTCCACTGCCGATTTGTGCCAATCGATGCGACCGTCCTCCTTGCGTAGTTGTGGGGCGTGAGTCACACCCTCCTCCGGCTGAGATTGGGGGATCAACTCGCCTGCCAGGTACGGGGGCAGGGTTTCGATCAGCAACTCGGCCCCTATCCGGGACAGACGTTCCGCCAGCGTTGCGCAGGTGTCGTCGGGATGTATGGGCTCTTCTCGCTGAGCCAGAATGGGGCCGGTGTCCAGCCCGGCGTCCATCTTCATGATCGTCACGCCAGTGACCTCGTCACCTGTTAGGATGGCCGCTGCAACGGGCGCCGCGCCTCGCCAGCGGGGGAGCAGCGAGGCGTGGATGTTGAGGCAGCCGTGAGGGGACAGATTGAGCACGTTCTGGCGCAGAATCTGCCCAAAGGCGGCCACGACGATGACGTCCGGCTCCCAGGCCGCCAACTGCGCCACCGCCGCAGGCTGACGCAGCGTCCGCGGCTGGAACAGCGGCAGGTCGCGCTCCAGCGCCACCTCTTTGACCGGCGAAGGATGCAGTTCACGCCCTCGCCCGGCCTTGCGGTCCGGCTGCGTGATGGTGCCCACGACTTGGTGCGCGTCTGCCAGCGCCTCCAGCGCCGGCACGGCGAATTCGGGCGTGCCCATAAAGACGATGCGTGTCATACTGAACTTGGGCCCTGCTAGGTATCCTCATACCTCGGTTCTTGTCCAAATGAGGCAAGATTTTGCGGGTCTTGATCTTGCCCGATCTCAGTTTTGCGAAGCAAAACTGAGCGGTGTTTCGAGCGCAGCGAGAAACGCCCCTAGCCGTTCTCCACCATCTCTTTGAGATTGACCAGACTGCGTCGAATGGCGCGGCGGGTGACTGCGCGTCCTGCCACCGCGTCGATGATGCGGGCGATGACGTTGCGCGGCTGGTATTCCCAGGCTACGGTCAGGAGCGTATGGCCGCTCACGGCGCTGAACTGCCACGTTTCGGTGCCGGATTTGAACGGGCTGCTGGGTGCAGCGTCAAGCACCTTGAGGGTCGCGTTCATCGGATACCTGAACTCGATGTACTCACCTTCCCATCCAAAGACAGCACCACTCGGCTTGACGGCGTCGACCTGGAATAGTGTGCCCTGGCGGATCGGCTCGGACGTGATCAGCTCCAAGCGCTGCATCCGCTCGTCCCACTCTGGCCGTTTGGCGGCATCGTGGCAAGCACGGAAGACTGTAGAGGTCGGTGCCGCGATTTCGATACGTTCTTCAATACGGGGCATGTCTTTCTCCTGATCGAATGATTGCGCGCCGAGGTTATTATACTATATAATCCAAAAAGCACCCAAGTTGACATTTCGCCCTCCCTGCGGTAGCATGACGCTGGTCGTGCTAGACGGGGAACTGGCGGTGCCCTGTACCCGCAATCCGCCATAGCGGGGTCGAATTCCCCCCCGAGGGTAGACTCATCTGATTCTGCCGAGGTCAAACGGTGTTGAAGAGCGGGCCCTGCGCGGCAGGAGCCTCCAAACCCCGCCAGGTCCGGGAGGAAGCAACGGTAAGGAGTCACTTCTGGGCGTCGCAGGGGTGCCTGGTCGGAGCCGGGTGGCCTGGGTAAGGCGGGTGATGCGATTCGACGGGGGGTGCACGACTATCTCTTATGAGTCATATGGAGACTGCGAAAACAGCCTCTCTTACCTCCCTGCATTACCCGCGGGGACTTGTAGCCTGCACCGTCCTGCTGGTCGTCGTCGCCGTGCTGATGGTCGGCTACCAGTCGACGCTGACGCCGGTCACGTTGGTGGTAGACGGCCAGCAGCGCCGTCTGCGCACCCAGCAGGATACCGTCGGCGCGCTGTTGGCGGACATCGGTCTTGCCTCCCTCCATCCTGAGGATCGCGTCAGTCCCAGGGATCCCGACACGCCGCTCGATCCGAGCATGGTCGTGCAGGTGCAGCGGGCGCGCCCCGTGACCGTCGTCGCCGACGGCCACACCCTCACCTTCCGCACCCACGCCGCGTCTGTGGCGGAGGTGTTGCTCGAAGCACGCGTGTCGGTGGGGCCGCACGACGAGATCAAGATCGAGGGCGAGTTTGCCGGTCGGGCGCCGGGCCAGGCGCTGCAAGCCGCCACGGACGCTCCCGACCCCGTCCACATCACCATCCGCCGCGCCGTCCCCTTCACGCTGCACGAAGATGGCCAGGCGACGACGTTCCACACCACCGCCCCCACCGTCGGAGAGGCGCTGCACCGGGCCGGGCTGACGCTCTACCTGGCCGACGGCGTCGAGCCGGGCCTGAACGAGCGCGTCACGGCCGGCATGGACATCCACGTCGATCGCTCCATCCCGGTGACGGTGCAGGTGGACGGGCGGACACTGCGCACCCGCACGCACCGCGAGCGCGTGGACGAGGTGCTGGCCGACCTGAACGTCGTCCTGACCGGGCTGGACTATGCCATTCCCGCCCTCGACGAGCCCCTGACAGACGACGCTACGATCAAGGTGGTGCGCGTCACCGAGCGCTTTTTGATTGAGCAGGAACCCATCCCCTTCGAGGTGGCCTGGCAGCCGGACCCGGAGTTGGAGATCGACTACCAGCGCCTGCTGCAGGAGGGCGCGCGCGGCGTCCGCGAGCGACGCATCCGCGTGCGCTACGAGGACGGGAACGAGGTCGCGCGGGCGGTGGAGAACGTGTACGTCGCCGTCCCGCCCACGACCAAGGTCATGGGATATGGCACCAACATCATCGTCCGCACGCTCGATACCCCGTCAGGCCCGGTTCAATACTGGCGCAAGATCCGCATGCTGGCGACTTCATACTCCGCCTCCACTGCCGGTACCCCCCGAGATGCTCCCTGGTACGGGCGGACCCGGCTGGGCATGCAAATGCGGTTCGGCATCGTGGCCGTGGACCCGCGATACATTAACCTGAGCTCTGAAGTCTATGTCCCCGGGTACGGCGTCGGTTTTGCCGGCGATACCGGCGGCGCGATCAAGGGCCGCCGCATCGACCTGGGGTACGACGACGACAACCTGGTGCTGTGGTATCGCTGGGTGGATGTCTACCTGTTGACCCCCGTGCCGCCTGCCGATCAGATCAACTATATCCTCGGCCCATAAGCCCCTATGGACGTGCGCGCGCTTCTGAGGCAGTACGACCTTCGGCCCAGCAAAGGGCTGGGCCAGAATTTTCTTGCTAATCAGGCCATCCTCGCCAAGATCGCCGCCGCCGCCGACCTGACCCCCGATGATACCGTGCTCGAAATCGGCGCAGGGCTGGGGACGTTGACCGAGCACCTGGCCCGCGCCGCCGGTCGCGTGGTCGCCGTCGAGCTGGACGAGCGGCTGATGGGCGTGCTGCGGGACACGTTCTCCGGCTTCGACAACGTCGAGATCGTGCAAGGCGACATCTTGGCGCTCGACCCTGCCACGCTGGTTGCCCCTGCTACCCATTACAAGGTCGTCGCCAACCTGCCCTACTACATCACCTCGGCGGTGCTGCGCCACCTGCTGGAGGCCAGCCTCCAACCGCGGTGCTTAGTGATCACGGTGCAGCGGGAAGTGGCGGAGCGTATCGCAGCTCAACCCGGACAGATGAGCCTGCTCGCGGTGAGCGTGCAGTTCTACGGACGGCCCCAGGTTCTGTTCCGCATCAAACCGGGCAGCTTTTACCCCTCGCCGGGGGTGGAGTCGGCGGTGGTGCGGGTGGATATGTACGACACGCCGCCTGTGGATATCGAGGACGCGGACGCCTTCTTCCGTATCGTGAAGGCGGGGTTTGCGCAGCGGCGCAAGCAACTGCGCAACACGCTGGCGAGCGGACTCCACCTGCCGCCGGAAGAAGTGGCGGCCAGATTGCGAGAGACCGGCGTGGATCCCAAGCGCCGCGCACAGACGCTGAGCCTGGAGGAGTGGGCGAGGGTTGCGCAGGCGCTGGCCCCCTCCCACCTGGGAGGGGGAATCCAATCCCTCCCCCTCGATGGGGGAGGTTAGGTGGGGGTGTCGTCCTTCACCAGTTTTTTTCTTATTGCCTCCATAACCCCCTCAACGTTCCGCAACACGTCGTTATTCCAGAACCGAAGCACTGTAAAACCCTGCTCCTGTAGCCACGCATCTCGCCGCCGATCCCTCAACTGCTCACGTGGCTGCGCATGCTGGCCTCCATCGACCTCTACGACCAGCTTGTGGGAAAAGCTGACGAAATCCACGATGTATTCTCCGATGGGTTGCTGTCTTCTGAACTTGATGCCTTCGAGTTGCTTTCCGCACAGGTAGCGCCAGAGCAGCTTTTCCGCCTCTGTGGATTGTTGTCTCAACGTTCTGGCTTGCTGCGTGAGCCGTTTTCCCATGTAGCCCTTTCCCTTCAACCCCCTCCCCCTAACCCCCTCCCACGCGGGGAGGGGGGGCTTTTCTCTCCCCCTCGATGGGGGGAGGTTAGGTGGGGGTGATTGCTGTAATCCCCCCTCCCCCTACGCGCGTGATCGCGCGCCCTCTCCCACCTGAGAGGGGGAATCCGGCCCCTCCCCCTCGATGGGGGGAGGTTAGGTGGGGGTGGCTTGGCATATTCCCCCCCCTTACGCGCGTACTCCGCGCCCCCTCCTACCTGGGAGGGGGAATTCCTCCCCCTCAATGGGGGAGGTTAGGTGGGGGTGAAAATCGAAGCTCAGGGCCCTACCGCGATCCTATCCTTGATCTTCTCAAAAGTCCCCTCGCCGATGCCCGGCACATTCATAATGTCTTCGATGGTTTCGAAGGGGCCGTTGGCCTCGCGGTACTCGATGATGGTATCCGCCGTCTTGGGCCCGATGCCCGGCAGCGTCTCCAACTCTGCCGCCGTGGCGGTGTTGATATTCACCGGCCCTGCCGACGCTCCTCCCCCGCTCGCAGCCGGCGATATCGGGCTCATCTCCCCCTGGCGCGGCACGTAAACCTGCTGCTGGTCGCGCAGTTCCACGGCCAGGTTGACGCCGTCCAGGTCGGCGTCGTCGGCCGGGCCGCCGGCGGCCTCGACCGCGTCCTTGACGATGCTGCCCGGCGGCAGCTCGTACACGTCGGGCTGGTGCACCGCGCCGCTGACGTGCACGCGGATTGGAGCCGGCGTGGACGCAGCAAGTGGGGTCGGATCCAGAGAGGGCGTGGAGACGACGATGGGCGTATTGGGCTGGAGTTGCGTAAAATGCCCAATCACGCCGCCGGCGATGAGGCTGACTACAGAACAGAGAATAACATAGGCGCGAGTTCGTCCTGCTGTCTTTTGGTTCAAGGTCTTCCTCCTTTCGACTTGAGAAAGCCCTGTTGTTTTTCTGCGAAGATTGCTGCGACGCAACTAGGCATCTATAACAGTCAAATTCTGGACAAATGGATCAGTTTCACGGCCGAGATGCCGCTCATCGAAAGCAGTTTTGGGCCGAAGGCCAAAACTGCTTCGAGTCGGCGAAGCCGACTCGCCTAGGCTTTCCGCAACACCTCCAGCAACAATCGCACGCTGTTCTCCACATCCCCCTCGTCCACCATCTCCGACGGGCTGTGGAAGTAACGGCAGGGGATAGAAACACATCCCGCAGGCACACCGGCGCGCACCAACTGCATCGCCGCCGCGTCGGTCGTGCCGAGCTCGAGCACCTCCAGTTGGTAGGGGATCTTGGCCTCCTTCGCCCGCTGCACCAGTAGCTCCCGCACCGCCACGTGGGCGATCATCCCCCGGTCCTGCACCTTGACCGCCGGGCCCTTGCCCAGCTCGACCGCCATGTGCTTGGACTCGGGCGTGTCGCCGGTGGCCGTGATATCGACGGCGATGGCCATATCGGGGTCGATGCCGTAGGCGGATGTACGCGCTCCCCGCAAGCCGACCTCTTCCTGCACGCTGAAGACGAAGTATACGTCGTGCGGGGTACGCTCCAAGCGGCGCAGCGTCTCGATCAGCACGGCGCAGCCGATGCGGTCGTCCATCGCCTTGGCGATCAGCCGCGTCCCCTGCACGGCGAAGGGACGCACGAACACCGCCGCATCGCCCACCTGCACGGGGCAGTCGTCGCGGCTCGTAGCGCCCACGTCGATGTAGAGCTGTCCCATCTGGGGAATCTTGTCGGCCTTGTCGCGCTTCTGCTCGACGCCGATGATGCCCAGCGTCCCATTGGCGAAGGCCACCCGCCCGCCCACACAGTTGAGTGTGCGCACGCCGCCGATGTTCGTAAAGCGGGCAAATCCCTCCTCATCAATGTACGTCACCATCACGCCGATCTCGTCCATGTGGGCGGCCAGCACGATGCGCTTACCTGCTTGCCCTGAGCCCTTCGGCAAGCTCAGGGCAGGCTCTGTCGAAGGACCCTTCTTGCGGACGACCAGGCTGCCCAGCGGGTCGACCCGTACCTCGTCGGCCAGGGGCTCGACCTCGGCGCGGATGACGGCCCGAATCTGTTCCTCGGCTCCCGAGGGGCCGTAGGTCTCGGTCAGATTGCGTATCAGTTCTCTCATCATTCACTCATCCTCAGTGTGCGGCGCGTGAGACGCGAGAGGGACTCGCGCATCAGCCGCACCGTGTTATCGAAATCCTCCAGGCTCAGAAGCGACACCGGGCTGTGGATGTAGCGGCAGGGCACCGCCACCGTCACCGAGGGCACGCCCGCGCGGGTGCGGTGGATGGCGCCCGCGTCGGTGCCGCCGATGCCCGGCTGCTTGAA
>CAZWPV010000009.1:0-17970 GCA_964635485.1 uncultured Anaerolineales bacterium | reverse complement strand
TGCAAGGACGGTAAGTGGTACCAGGTCACGACCAGCGAACTGAGCGGCGTCGATACCCGCGTGGTGATCCATGATAGTAACAACAACGAAGTGACAAAAAACGACGACGGCGGCGGCGGCCTCGCGTCGCTGGCCTCGTTCCAGGCTTCGTACGACGGCTACTATTACATCCACGTGCACAACCAGGTCGATGCCATCGGCTCCTACAACATGACGGTGGAAGAGATCGGCGAGCCCGAGCCGCAGCCCACGCACACGCCCGGCCCCGGCCCCGACGCCGATGCCGATTTCTGCGAGGAGAACGCCGATTTCGACCACGCCTGCATCATCGCGCCCAACGACCCAAAAAAATTCAACTTCGTCCCGCCCTACGGTGGGGTGGATAACGATTTCTTCAAGCTGTGGATCAAGCCGGGATATAATTACGAGTGTTTCACCTCCGATCTGGACGCCGGCGTGGACCCCAACATGATCGTGTTCAACGGCCCCTCGTGGGATAACGCCCTCGGCGGCAACGACGACGTGGAGCCGGGGGACCTCAACAGTTACTTTGCCGTTTACGCCACCTACGAGGGCTGGTTGTACGTGCTGGTGGGGTATGGCGACCGCACGCCGAGCGACATTTACAACAGCAACTACACCCTGGAGTGCACAATGTCCAAGCCGGGCGAGCCCACGGCGACCCCCACCCGCCCGGCGACCGGCACGCCCAGGGCCACCAGCCCGTCACCCCCCACCACCACCCCTTACGCGGGCCTGACGATACGCCAACTGACCACTCCGACCCCGGTATCCGAGACGCCTTTGGAGCCCGGCTTCGTGCGCGTCAGCCTGATCGTCTATTACGACGCCAACGGCGACGGCCAGCCGGGCGCGGGAGAGGGGGTCGCGGGCATCTCGGCCCAGGCCTACGAGATCTCTACCAACAGCCTGCTGGCCCAAGGTGTCACCGACGCGCAAGGGCATCTCGAGTTCACCGTCACGGCCCAGGGGCCGGTGCGCGTGAGAGTGCCCTTCTTCGGCTTTGTCCAAATCGTGGCCGGTGAAGAAGCCGTCATTCGACTGCGGGTTCCGTCCCGCCCGCTGCCCGGAGGAGGCCCCTGAGCATGGGTAGATTGCCGCCACAGCCCTCGCAGGGTTCATCGTCCCAGCGGCGCTTGTTGATACTCCTGCCCATCGTCGCCGGGATGGCGCTGCTGCTGATCGCCGTGTTGCTGATCGTCGCCTTCAGCCTGAGGAGCTGCCTGTTCCGCCCCGAAGAGGGCGAACCGGGTACGTCCCTCGTGGTGGCCAAGATCACTGCCACGCCCGGCACTCCCACCCCACCCACATCCCCTCCGCCCGCTCCGAGCTGCGAAACGATCATCAGCAGCGGCGACGTGCAGATCGCGGCATCCCCCCCCATATCGCTCACACTGAGTGAGGAAGCGTTTCCCGTCGAGGCGATCCTGCCAGAGGAGGAGGGATGGGGCTATCCGGCGGGCAGGTCGGAGTCAGCCGTCTGGCTCTGCGGCACGGTGGTCAACTACGTCGTCGTGCTGGAGCCGACGGCGGAAAACGAGGCGCTGTTGACGGGGCTGGCGCCGGGGGAAGAGATCACGCTGCGGCTCTCCAACGGCGTGATCCTTTTCTTCAGCTTCGACCGGCAGCAGGAGATGAAAGCTGACGACATGGGCGTCGTCTTTTCGCAGTTCGAACCCCGCCTGACGTTGCTCCTGGAGCAGAAGGCGAACACCTGGCTGGTCGTCTCCGCCGAATACGTCACCAGGGTGGAGCCCGTCTATCCGTCCTCGCCCGATACGCTGGCCCAGCCCAACGTGCCGGTGCGCGTGGGCGACGCGCAGGTGACGGCCCTCGAGGGATACGCCTTGCGCAGCGTGCCCGACCTGCCGGCCGGGACGATGTACTACCTGGTCGAGTTCTCGGTCGAAAACATGGGCACGTTGCCGCTGAACGCCGACTTTTTCACCATGCAACTGCAGGACGGCCTGGGAAACAAGTACCTGATCTCTCCCGCGGCCAGCGCCTTTGGGGATAGCGGCTCGCTCAAGGGGGAGATCGCTCCCGGCGAGGTGGTGGAAGGCTCTGCCGGCTACCTGGTGCCGGACACACTCTCCGGTCCCACGCTCGTCTGGACGTTCAGCCCCTCGCCAGGCTCAGAGGTGTGGGCCAGCGTGGGCATTCCCCACGCAGGAGAAACGGCGCCGGCCGAGCCCGCCCGGGCCGAGGTGACCATCACCGATGCCCTCCTCGGCAGCGGCGGGAGCACGTTGATCATTGAAGGGGAGATACGGAACGTGGGCGGCTCGCCCCTCACAGTAGAGGCGCGCGACATCACCTTGAGCTCCAGCGCCGGGATAGGCAGGCGGATTATGGCAGCTCCCCCGCTGCCGTGGACGGTCGAGCCGGGCCAGACGCGCGTGATCGAGCTCCAGTTCGAAAAGCCCGCCGCATCGAGTGTTCTTTTGACCCTGCTGGGATACTCTTTCGAGATATCGGGTTTAGATTAACGAATCCGCCTCGAAAATAGCCGCGCGGCTCCCCCCCCACCTAACCTCCTCCTTCGACAGGCTCAGGACAGGCTCCACCAGGGAGGAGGAACAGTTCCCCCTCCCCTCGTGGGAGGGGGTGCGCGAGTACGCGCGTGGGGGAGGGGGAGACATTTTCATCAGGGTGTGGAAACTCTTCAGACACCAGCATCGCCCAGGATATTCCGAGCCCGGGCGATGTCTTTTTGCATCTGCGCCATCAGTGCCTCGGCGCCGGGAAAGGCCACCTCAGCCCGCAGCCGCGCGATAAAATCCAACGCCAGCACCTGGCCGTAGAGGTCGTCCTCAAAGTCGATCAGGTGCGCCTCGACAGTCACCGCGCCGCCATCGAAGGTGGGCCGGGTGCCGACGTTGACCGCAGCCGGGTGCGTTCCAGCCCGCTCGGTATGCGCCAGACAGGCATAGATGCCGCTGGCGGGGATCAGCCGCTCGGGCAACAGGGAGAGGTTGGCAGTGGGAATTCCGAGGCCGCGTCCCCTGCCATCGCCGTGGACGACGGTGCCCACCAGCCGATACGGCCGGCCCAGGCAACCCATCGCCTGCTCGATGTCCCCTGCCTGCAGCGCAGCCCGCACACGGCTGCTGCTCACCAACTCCCCTTCCCACGTCAGCGGCTCGACGACGTGCACGCCAAACCCTCGCTCCGCCCCCAACCGCCGCAGGAAAGGCACGTTTCCCTCACGCCGGTGGCCAAGCGCAAAGTCGGGGCCGCCCCACACCTCGACCAGGCGCAGGTATCGCAGCAGCGCCCCCACAAAATCGAGGGCCGGCGTGCAGGCCAGGGCCGGCGTGAAGGGGAGCACGATCAGGGCATCGAGCTCCAACGCGGCCAGCAGCTCGGCGCGCTCCTCAAGCGTCGTCAGCAGCGGCGGGGGGGCGTCACCCAGCGCGGTCGCCGGGTGAGGGTCGAAGGCCAGGGCGACAGCAAGATCGTCCGTCGCGTGGGCCGCCTCCGCCATTCCGGCGACGAGTTGCTGGTGCCCCCGGTGCACGCCGTCAAAGACGCCGACGGTCACATAACTCCCAGCGCCCTCCCGAAAAGGAGGCAGGCGGCTGGCGTGGGCCAGAGCTTCTGTGAGTTCGGCGGAGCGGTCGCGGATGATGAGCATCGGCTAGCGGTTCGGTGAATAGAATACTTTGCGGGGACGCCAGGTACCGGATGCCGCGTCGTAGGCTGCGAGCGCCAGGAAGGCACCGTCCGGCCCGTAGGCGCGGGCCAGCCCCCCCTGCCCTACGCGGCCTTGCCGCTCCGGGGCCTCCCCCCCGCCTTGCGGAGGAGATTGAGGGGGGGAAGCAATCGTCTGCCCCGAGCACAGCCGCCGTGCGTCGTCCGCGTCCAGATGCAAAGCCGGGAAGCGGGCCAGCGCCGCGTCGATTGAGTGCAGCAAATCGGCCCAGAGACCTTTTGCGGCGGCCCGGGCGAACGCGTCCAGCGTCACGGCGTCCTCCAGGCGAAACCCGCCGCTGGCCAGCCGGACCAGGCCGGCGAGATGCGCGCCGCAGCCGAGGGCCTGTCCCAGGTCGTGGGCCAGCGCGCGCACGTAGGTGCCCGACGAGCAAGTCACCTCCAGCGTGCATTCCGGCGGCTCCCACTCGGTCAGTTCCAGCCGGGAGATCTCCACCCGGCGCGGCTCGCGCTTCACCTCGACGCCCCGACGGGCCAGCCGGTGCAGTGGTTTGCCCTCGTGCTTGAGCGCGGAATACATCGGCGGCACCTGCTCGATCACCCCCCGGAAGCGCGTCAGGGCCGCCTCGACCTGCGCGCGGCCCACCTCAATCGGGTCGACGGATGCGAATGCAACGACCTGCCCCTCGGCGTCGTAGGTATCGGTGGTGACGCCCAGCCGCACGCGGGCGCGGTAGGCCTTTGACCCGGCCATCAGGTACTCACTCACGCGGGTCGCCTTTCCGATGCAGACGAGCAGCACGCCGGTCGCCAGCGGATCGAGCGTGCCGGCGTGGCCCACGCGGCGGACGCCGGTCAGCTCGCGCACGCGGTCGACGACGTCGTGGGAAGTAGGGCCGCGAGGCTTGTCGAGATTCAGAATACCGTCGGGCATCATAATGACGTCTCACGTCTTGCGCGCTGATCCGCGAGGCCAGCCTTGAGAGCAGCCAGTACACAGGCCTGCGCTTCCCCCAGCGGCCCGGCGAGGGTGCAGCCGGCGGCGAGTGCGTGACCGCCGCCGCCGAACTGGAGCGCCACCTGTGCAACGTCGAAACCGGGTTTAGCCCGCAATCCGACTTCAACATGGCCATCCTCACACTCGACAAAAACGGCGGCAGCGTCGGCGTCCTCGGCGCTGATGAGAAAGCTGACCAGGCTGGCGTCGCCGTTTTCCATATAGCCCGTCTCCTGGCGCGCCGCCAGGGGGATGCTCGTCCAGATCACGCCGTCTCCGACCTGCAGTTGGGACAACGCCGCTCCCCACAGGCGGACCGCAGCGGTGGAGCGGGTATCGAGGCTGTAAAGGGCGACGTAAGGCAGCGAGGCCCCGGCCTTCATCAGCCGCAGAGCGGATTCCACCACCCGGGGGGTGACGTTGTTCGTGCGAAAGCCGCGCGTGTCGCCGACGATGCCGGCCAGCAATGCGGTGGCCATTTCCGCGTCAAGCGGGGCGGCCAAGGCCCCCAGCAGCCGCAGTACAACCTCGGCAGTGGACGAGGCCCGGGGATCCACCAGGTTGACGTCGCCGAAATGCAGGTTGGTCAGGTGGTGGTCGATGTTGAGCAGCGGCACGTCTCCGAAACCCGGCACCTGGGGAAAATGGCCGAGCCTCTCCCTATCCGAGCTGTCGAGCGCAATGACGAGGTCGAAAGGAACGTCAACCTCACTGACGATTTCGTCGGTGCCGGGAATGAAGCTGAGGGTATTGGGGATGGGATCCGAGCAGGCCAGGATAGGTGCCAGGCCTATTTGCCGCAAAGCGCGGCCTAGGCCCGCCATGCTGCCGACGGCGTCTTCATCGGGGGAGATGTGGCATATCAGCAAGGGGTGTTGGGCAGACTTGACCAGTCGATGTGCCTGTTCCAGGGAGGCTTGCGTCAGTCCCGCCTGTTCAGGAATCGTGTTCTTCTCCGTCGCCACCGAGTCCCAGTTCATCGAGGATGCCTGCTATGTGCTCGCCGCGCTCTAGCGAGGGGTCGTAGTGGAAAACCAGTAGCGGGGTGTTGCGCAGCCGCAGCCGATGCCCTAGCTCGCGCCGCAGCCAGCCCGCCGCGCTCTCCAGGCCCTCCTGGACTTCCGCCTGCGCCTCGGCGCCACCCAGCACGCTAAAGTGCACGTCGGCGCGGGCAGCGTCAGGCGTAACCACCACGTCGGTGATCGTGACCATCTGCAGGCGTGGGTCGTTGGCCTTTCTTCCCAAAAGGTCTGTCAGATGTGAGCGGATCATGTCGCCGACCCGGCGTTGATACTTCTTACTCATTGGAAGTCAAAGTTTGAGGGTTCAGGACTTGCTACGCGGATGCTTCCCGTTCTTTCACGTAGAACTGGATGACATCACCCGCGACAAAATCGTGAAAGTCCTCCAGACCCACACCACACTCAAATCCCGTCCGTACCTCTCGCGCGTCCTTCTTGAACCGCTTGAGAGAGGAGACGCGGCCGTCGTACAACTGCTCTCCGTCTCGAATGACCCGCGCGCGGGCGTTGCGCCGCGCCTCCCCGTCGCGGATGTAGCATCCGGCTATGGTGCCGACCCTCGGTATTTGAAAGACCTCGCGCACCTGCGCCTCACCGATCACCACATCGACGTACGTCGGCTCCAGCAGACCCTTGAGCGCCTTGTCCACCTCGTCGACGAGCTTGTAGATGATGTCGTAGACACGGATATCCACGCCCTCGGTCTCTGCCAGGCGGCGGGCCGCCGGGGTGGGACTGATCTGGAAACCGATAATGATGGCGTGAGAGGCGACGGCCAGGTTGATGTCCGACTCGCTGATATTGCCCGCGGCGGCGTGTATGATGTTGACTTTAAATTCTCCGGCGCTGAGCTTTTCCAGCGAGTTGACGATAGGCTCGATGGACCCCTGAACGTCGGTCTTGACGATCAAGTTGAGCTCCTTGGCCTGCCCGGCCTGAATGCGGCTGGAAAAGTCGTCGAGGGTAAAGGCCCTGACCGGAGCAGTGGCCTTGGCAGCCAGTTCTTCCTCGCGCTTGGCGACGATGGCCCGTGCGGTGCGCTCGTCCGGCACGACCTTGAAAATCTCCCCGGCATTGGGGACGCCGGAAAGCCCCAGGATCATCACCGGCGTCGATGGGGGGGCTTCCTCGACGGAATTTCCGGCCTCGTCGAGCATCTTGCGCACGCGGCCGTATGACATACCGGTGACCACGACGTCGCCCGCGTGCAACGTGCCGTTCTGCACCAAGACGGTAGCCGTTGCGCCCATCGTGCGTTCCATGTGCCCTTCCAGGACCGACCCTATGGCGGGGCGATCGGGGTTGGCCTTGATTTCAGTGGAACCTGCGACAAGGAGGATGGCCTCCAGCAGGTCGTCCAAGCCGGTCTTTTGCTTCGCCGAGACGGGGACGCACAGCGTCGTCCCTCCCCAGTCGTCCGGCGTCAGGCCCATCTCGGCCAGTTGCTGCTTGACCACGTCGGGCTGGGCAGTGTTCTTGTCGATCTTGTTGAGAGCGACGATGATGGGGACGCGGGCTGCGCGGGCGTGGTTAATCGCCTCCACGGTCTGCGGCATCACGCCATCGTCGGCAGCCACGACCAGCACGGCGATGTCGGTCGTGTTGGCCCCACGGGCACGCATCGCGGTGAAGGCCTCGTGACCCGGAGTGTCGAGGAAGGAGATGCCGTGCTCGTCGTGCTCGATCTGGTGCGCACCAATGTGCTGCGTGATCCCTCCCGCCTCACCGGCCTGCACATCGGTATGGCGTATAGCGTCCAGGAGTGAGGTTTTGCCGTGATCCACGTGGCCTAGGACGGTGACGACCGGCGGGCGTGGCTTGAGGTTTGCCGGATCCTCGCCGGCGTAAAGGCGATCCCAAAGCAGCGTCGGCCCTTCCTCGACGGACTCCTCGGCGAGGGCCGGCGTCTCCTCCCTCGGCTCGAACCCCATCTCCTGCGCCACGATGGCAGCCGTCTCGTAATCTACCTGCTGGTTGATGTTCGCCATAACACCGGCGCCCATCAACTCCTTGATCACGTCGATGGGGCTGACGTTCATCAGTTGGGCCAATTGGCGCACTGTCACAAAATCCGAGATCTCGACGACTTGCTTCTCTTTTACCTCTTCACTCATATTCGCCAACTCCCCTACCGTTCACTTCCCTCGGACTCTGTCGACAGAGATTGAGGCAACCCCTCTGCATATTCCTTCAACTTGGATTTGGTCTCAGCCGTCAGTGAAGTCTTGAGCGCTCGCTCCAGTTGTCGCTGCGCCAGTGCCGCCTCCAGGCAACTGCGCTGGCGGCAGAGATAAGCTCCCCGTCCGTTGCACTTACCCGTCTCGTCCAGCACCACCACGCCCTCGGGCGTGCGCACGACGCGCACCAGATCTCGCCTGGGCCGCACCGTGCGGCAGGCGACACATGTACGTTGTGGAACGTGCTTGCGCCTCTGCGGCCGTTTACTCATACTTCCCTGCCAACCCGACCTCGTCGGTCCGGCGCTACCATTCCGCTATTAATAACTCTCCCACTCATCGGCCTCGTCGGCAACGTCGTCGCCTCGCTTGCGGCGGCGAAGGGCCACGACCTCGCCAAGTTTCTCATCGTAGACCAGCTCTCGCTGCTTGCGGCGCTTCTTTTTCTGCGGCTTGTCCCCTGCGAGGAGGTCGATCTCTTCCTCTTCTTCCTCCAAGACAAATCCCGGCATCTCCTCGGCCAGCACCTCTTCGACGGCTTCGGGCGCTTCGGCCTCCAGAGCGGCCTCTGGCTCAACCTCTGCCTCCTCCTCGATAGCCTCCTCAGCGAGCTCGATTTCGGCAGATGGAGCTGCTTCCGCCTCAGGCACTTTGGCCTCAAGAGCGACCTCCTCCACCGGCGTCTCTTCCTCTACTTCAGGCAGTGCCAACGCATCGACGCACTGCTTGACTTCCGCCAGGCTCTTGGGGCCGATGCCCTCTAGCTTCAGCAGTCCCTCGTCTCCTTCGGCCAATCGCTCCATCACATCCCATACAGTCGCCAACCCCGCTTTATCCAGGTGGCCCAGCACGCGCGTACTGAGGCCGATTTCGGTCAATGGGAACTCGCGTGCTTGGGGTGGGATACGGCCGAGGGCGGCCTCAATGATCGCGCGACGTTCGGCTTCAGCAGCTTGGATGGCTGCGCGGCGAACCATCTCCTCCTCCAGCCGACGCGCGCGTTCGGCGTTGCGGAGCGAGGCGTAGTATCCTCGAACGCCCTCGATCACCTGCCGCATGGTGAGCAGTTCCTCGCTGTTGTAAGGTAACTTCTCTTCCTCGTGGCGTCGCAGGACGCTTGCCGCAGAAGGGAGCAGTTCGGCCACTGGGCCCAGCGCGGGCAGGACGTTGGGGTCCTCATTCACCTTCTGCAGCGCCCATGTGGCTGCCTCGGTGACCCCCTGGATGTCGATTCGCCAACCGGTCAGCTTCGCCGCCAGCCGGGCGTTCTGTCCGGCCCGCCCGATAGCCAGCGAGAGTTGGTCGTCGGGCACAGCCACATTGGCGGTCTTGCCCTCCGCCGGACCTTCCTCCAACTGCACGCTCAGCACCTTGGCCGGGCTGAGCGCCTTGGCGATGAAGGTGGACGAGTCAGGGCTCCATTCAATGACATCGATTTTCTCACCGCCCAATTCATTGACGATGGACTGGATGCGCACGCCGCGCATGCCGACGCACGCTCCCACCGGATCGACGCCGGCCTGGCGCGCAGCAACGGCGACCTTGGAGCGAGAGCCGGCCTCGCGAGAGATGGCCTTGATCTCGACGGCCCCGTTGAAAATCTCGGGCACCTCCAACTCCAACAGGCGGCGCAGCATGTTCTTATGGCTGCGAGAGACGACGATCTGCGGCCCACGGCCGGTCTTGCGCACCTCCAGCACGTATGCCCGCAACCGCTGATGGATGCTGTAGCGCTCGCCGGGCACCTGCTGGCTGCGCGGGAGGATGGCCTCAGTGCCTTCGAGGTGCAGCGTCACCGCCTGCGGCTTGATGCTCTGCACGGTGCCGTGGACGATCTCGCCCTCTTGCTGGACATAGTGCGTGTACCGCGCTTCTCGCTCGGCCTCGCGAATCCGTTGCAGGATAATCTGCTTGGCGTTCTGTGCCGCAATACGGCCAAAGTCCTTGGGAGTATCGTCGATCGTCACCACGTCTCCCACTTTCACACGGGGCTGAAGTTCGCGTGCTTTCCCCACAGAGATCTCCAGCGCAGGGTCGGTGACTTCGTCCACCACCTGCTTCTCGATGAAGATGTGTGCCGCACCGGACTCCAAGTCGATATTGGCCGTGATGTTAGGCGGCACGTCTTCTCCGATACTGCGGCTGTAGGCGGACACCAATGCCACCTGGAGAGCTTCGAGCACGACATCCCTGGACAGGCCGCGGTCGCTACAGACTTGATTGAACGCTAACAAGAAATCCGACTTCACCTTTTTCTCCTGCTAACAGTAGTTCAAGCTCGCTGCTGTGTTTGACAAACGTACCAACTACAGTTAGTCTCACCTGCTAGGTGTGTAACTGCATCAGTAACAAAGAAAAGTGGGGCTGGCCCACTTCTCCAATGACACCCATATAGCAAAACAAATTATAACATAGACACCTTGAACGTGCAAGTAATTGGGAGTGTTTATCATCGACCAAGAGGTTGACAAGTCTGTAGATACGTGGTAGTCTCTGCCCATCCAGCTAGGAGGTCACTCGGATGAAGCAGAGAAATTCACCGCCGTTTTGGGTTATCTTTGGTGTGGGCGCTGTGGTTTTGGCCTCGTTTGGATTCGTACTGGCATCCCTGGGAGGAAGCAGGGGTGAGCCAGCAGCTTCCTCGCTCCCCGCTGCTCGGATGCCGGCGGCGACACCGATGCCTACCAAAAGACCCACCCCGACGCCGGCGGTTAGCCCGGCGCTCCAACCTTCCTCTCCGCTGCCCACCACGGCCACCAAAACCGCCCCGGACTTTACACTTGGGCGGGCGGATGGCAGCACGTTTACGCTGTCGGAGCAACTGGCCCAAGGGCCGGTAGTGCTGGTCTTTTTCCAGAGATGCACTGGCTGAGGTCCCGACCGGACGCAACTCGTGGAGTTGCAGGGGAATTACGCAGCGTTTCAGGAGGCTGGTGTGGAAGTGGTCGCGCTCGCCATCCTCTCTCCCGAGTCGGTGGAGGGATTGCAGCAGGGCCTGGGTATCTTCTATCCCGTGCTGGCAGACCCAGAGCACAAAGTGAGCGAGGAGTACGGCGTGTACAATCTGCTAGGGGATGGTCTGGCTGCGCCGGCCGTGTTCGTCATCAATGGCGACGGGCAAGTCGTGTGGCAGTACATAGGGACGAGCGCCCTCGACCGGCAGAGCGCCGGGACGATCCTCAGCCACCTGCCGTAGAGTATCACTGTTGTTTCGACTCATTTCCATCTGAATCAACCATGGCAAAACGAATCGTCCTTCTGGCGCTTCTGCTATCGCTATCAGCATGTGTCTTTCCCCCGACAGACAACGCGTACACTATCACGCTCGTCGTTGGCGGTGAGTCACGGACAGTCGTCACCGAAGCACTCACCGTTCGCGACCTGCTGGCCGAGGCCGAGGTCGCCCTGGACGAGAATGACCGCGTGGCGCCCGCCGAGACCGCCTACCTAGAGGATGGGATGATCGTGCGCGTCATCCGCGTCGACATGCGCACAGAGACCGTGCAGCGTGAGATTCCCTTCGAGCGCGAAACCGGTCGCGATGCCTCCGTCCCCGCCGGAGAGACGCGCTTACTCCAGGCGGGGATCACCGGCCTCGAAGAGATAACCTACCGCATCATCGTCGAGGACGGCGAGGAGGTCGATAGACAGGTGCTGCGACGTGTCACGCTTCGTGAGCCCCGTAACGAAATCGTCCTCATCGGCGCGCAGGCAGAGCTCAAGCCGGTTCCCATCACCGGCACCGTGGTTTTTATCACCGACCGAAATGCGTGGGCGATGCAGACCACCAGCCCCAATCAGAGACGCTTGACGCACACCGGCGACCTGGACGGTCACGTCCTAGCCCTCTCGCCCGATGGCTCCCACTTGCTCTTCACTCGCGTGCCTACCGAGACCGGCGAGGGCGTCCCCATCAACACGCTGTGGGTGATCGAGACGGCCACCGTCGACGCCGAGCCGGTTCGGTTGGAGGCGCAGGGTATCCTGTGGGCCGATTGGGCGCCCGATTGCCAGGGCGCTCCGACCGGCGTCGGCTGCCGCATCGCCTACACCACGGGCACGCAAGTCGAGGGGGACCCCGGGTGGAAGGCGGAGAACGACCTGTGGGTGGCCTGGCCCCGGGCCAGCGATGGCCGCCTGTTCAAGCAGCGGCGCGTCGTGGAGCCAAGCGCAGGTGGGACCTACGGGTGGTGGGGCACCACCTACGCCTGGGCGCCCGGTGGGCAGTATCTGGCCTACGCCCGCGCCGACGAAGTGGGCGTCGTCAACGTGTACAGCGGCGTGCAGAGCCCGCTGGCCCGTTTCTCCCCGTATCGCACCTATGCTCCCTGGGCATGGACGCCGACCGTCAGTTGGTCGCCAAAGGGGAACTTTGTCATCACCACATTGCATGGCCCTTCCCCGACAGGCGAAGCGCCGGAAGATAGCCCCGTCTTTGACGTGTGGGCGTTTGACGCCACCGGGACAGTTTCGGCAGAGCTGTCCAGTGAGGCGGGCATGTGGGCAACTCCTGCTTACGCGCCCGAGGGGGATCGTGTCACATTCTTCCGCTCACGCAGCCCATACACCAGCAAAACCAGCGGCTACGATCTTTACCTGATGGACCGCGACGGTTCCGGTCATCGTCGACTCTTCCCACCTGAGGGAGAGGTCGGCCTGGAGTACCACCCGCAGATGCTGGCCTGGGGGGCGGGAGGGGACCGGCTGATCGTCGTCTACCACGGTAACTTGTACATGATCCTCGTCACCACCGGCGAGGTGCGCCAGTTGACGTCGGGAGGCAATGCGACGGCCGTGCTCTGGCAGTGGTGAGCGAGTGCGCAAGTCTGCAAGCGGCAAGTTTACAGGTGGGCTTTGACTTCCTGGCGCTGCTCCTGACGGGCTTTCTATGAATCGTCGTTCGCGAGCTTTGGAGATTGCTTATCTCGCTGGATTCGTGCTCAGCCTGATCCTGATCGGTCTGCTGTGGGTTATCAGGCGCAACGCCCTTCTCCAAACCACCTCCGCTTCCTACACCCCTCTCTCCGGCGAGGCCGAGTGGGAGGGCGGTTGGGAGCTTTCGGAACAGGGGGCCGATCCCAGCGAGGCCGGCAGCCTGACCGGGACAAACCGCGTCACCATCCCCTTCTCCGGCACCGATTTCGCGCTGACGGTGCGCCGTGGGGGCTATCGCGCCACCCTCTTCGTCCGCGTGGACGGCGAGCCTGCCAACCGGCTTCCCCAAGAAGAACGGGGGGCCTACCTCGTCCTCTCCTCACCAGACTATGAGCCTCAGGTCGTCACCATTCCCGTCGCCAGCGATCTGGACGATGGTCCTCACGCAGCGGTAATCGTCGCCGACCGGGGCTGGGATCAGTGGCCGCTGGTCGGCTGGCGCATGAGCCGCGCGCCGGATACGGCGGTATATGACCGGGCTTTGGCGGGGCTAGGAGTGATCGCGTTTGTGTGCCTGGCTGGGGCGATTGGAGGGAGAATAAGAAGGCAGAGGGACAGGGGAGCGGAGGGACCGGGCTTGCAGTTTGCGATTTGTGATTCGCGATTTGCGATTTCAGATTCCGTATCCCTGCCACTTGTTCTCGTTGCCGCTATCGTGCTCCATTTATCCCCCTGGCTCGCTCTCAAGATCGTCAGTGGCGTGGCGCTGGCCGCGCTTATCCTGCTGCGGCTCGACGTGGGGCTGGCGCTCGTCGCCGCGACCGCTCCCTTCTACTTGAAGCCCATCTCGCTGGTCGGCAAGTCGTTCTCGCTGGTAGAGATCGTGACGTTGCTGTGCGCAGCCTCGTGGGGCGCCCGGTGGGTTTGGCGATGGTGGCGAACAAGAGGCAAAAGGCAGGAGGTACAAAGCGACGCAAATTCTGCATCCTGCATCCTGCCTTCTGTCTCCTCCCTCGACCTGGCGGCGGTTTCCTTCGTGCTGGTCGCCGTGGCCTCCTTCTTCGTCGCCGAGTATCGCCACGTCGCACTGCGCGAGTTGCGCGTCCTCATCCTGGAGCCTGCGCTCTTCTACCTGATGCTGCGCACGATTCGCCTCGACGACAAGGCCGTCTGGCGCGTGGTGCACTTTTTCGTGCTGGGGGCTGTGCTGGTCGCCCTGCTCGGCCTGGTGCAGTACACCTTCAGCGACGTCGAGGTGATGCGGCAGGCGCTGGGCGACGTCATCCGCGCCGAGGGCGGATTCCACCGCCTGCGCTCCGTCTACGGCTCGCCCAACAGCGTCGGACTGTACCTGGGGCGGGCGCTGCCAGTGCTGGTCGCCGTCGCGCTGTTTGGCGCGTCCCGGAACCGGCGCGTCGCCTATGGCCTGGTCGCCGTCCCGGTGGGACTGGCGCTGCTGCTCAGCTTTTCCAAGGGCGCGCTCTTGCTCGGCGTGCCCCTCTCGCTGCTGGCGCTGGGCGTGCTGGCGGGTGGACGGTGGCTGTGGGCCTCGGCAGCGGCAGTCATCGCGGGGATCGTGGCCGCCATCCCGCTGCTGCGCACGCCGCGCTTCGCCGCCCTCTTCGACCCCAGCCAGGGCACACTCTTTTTCCGCCTCCACCTCTGGCGCTCGTCCTGGGCGATGTTCCGCGAGCACCCACTGCTCGGCGTCGGCCCCGATAACTTTCTATACCACTACCGCGGCCGCTACATCCTCCCCGCCGCGTGGGAGGAACCCCACCTCTCCCAGGCACACAACATCCTGCTGGACTATGCCACGCGCATGGGGATCGTGGGCGTGGCTGTGGGAGCCTGGCTGCAGATCGCCTTCTGGCGGCTGGCGCTGCCACTGCGCCGCTTGAACGATCCAGACCGCCGCGCCCTGGCGCTTGGCCTGATGTGCTCGATGGTCAACTTCCTGGCCCACGGGTTGGTGGACGCATCCTACTTCCTCGTCGACCTGGCCTTTGCTTTCTTTCTGACGCTAGGCGTGGTAAAATGGTTGACAAGGAGCGAAAGCTATGGAAATGAAAATTAACCTGAACACGGTTGTGCTGGTGCTGGTGCTGCTGGGCCTCTTGGTCGGCGGCATCGTGTTGTTCTTTGCAATCCAGCAGATGACGCAGTCGCTGGAGAGCGCCGACGAGACGCTGCAGAAGCGGATCGAAGAAATCATCAAACCGACCCCCACCATCATCGCCGATCCGGTGACGATCTTTCTCGAAATACAAGACCTCAGCAAGCTGGAGACGGCGGCCTACTCGGTCGAAAAGATCATCACCGCCGAATCGGGACAGGGGCCGTTTGGCTTTCTCTTTGGCGACCGGCTGATCCTGGTCGCGCACGGAAAGGTGATCGCCGGCGTCGACCTGGGCAAAATGGAGGACGAGGACATTGTCATCGACGCCGATGGAAAGGTGCAGGTGACGTTGCCCCCGGCCGAGATCCTGCACGTCTACTTGGACAACGAAAAGTCCTACATCTACGACCGGGATACCGGATTCATCGGCATGAATCCGGCGCTGGAGTCAGAAGCGCGCCGGGCGGCCGAGCGGGAGATATTGAATGCCGCTGTTGAGGACGGCATTCTCGATATCGCCCAGGAGAACGCCGAAGCGTACATCGGGCAGTTCATCCTGTCCCTGGGCTTCAAAGACGTCGAGTTCACCGAGGTGACACCCGTCAAGCCGACCACGACGCCGTAGCGTCATGGGCCAACGGGCCGCCACCTTTGTTGCGTACCAAACAGCCGCAGGGCATTTCGGATGCTCTCCAGCGTGGCCATTCCCACGAAGCGTCCTTCCTCCACCACCGAGATGGCCGAGCGGCCGCTGGCCTTTAGCTTGCGCTGCAGATCGAGCAGCGTCCCACGGGCGTTGGCCACGGGAAAATCGGTGCTCATCACCTGGCCGACCGCGACGTCGGGGCCGTGCTTGCGGAATCCCTCAGAAACGTCCTCCCGCGTGAGCACGCCTACCAGGTATCCCCGCTCGAAAACGGCAAAGTCCGCCGGGCCGCCGCCTAGTGCAACGTCGATCGCCTGCGCTAGTGAGTCGTGAGGCGAGAGCGTCACACCCCCGCGTATCAGCGCTGCCGAGGCAGGCACCCGTCGCAGCGCAATCTTGAGTTGGGCACCGCGCCATTCCTGCTCCGCGCCGAAAAAGACGAACCCGGCGACCAGAAGCAGATTTAGAGCACCGGTGAGCAACCCGGCCAGGCCGAGCAGTATCGCCAGGCCCTGCCCAACGCGCACGGCGATGCGTGTAGCGTCCAGTTCGTCCATCCGCGATGCCAGAACGGCGCGCAACACCCGCCCGCCGTCCATCGGGAAGGCCGGCAGCAGGTTAAAGATCGCCAGGCCCACGTTGGCCGTCAGCAGGTCGACCAGCAGTCTTTCGAGGGTGAGGCCGTTCAGCGTGCCCAAGAGCGCCCCGAACCCGGTGAGGGCACGCCAGCCCAGCAGGGGCAGCACAAACGCGCCGAGCAAAACTGCCAGAGCGACGTTGACGGCCGGTCCGGCCAACGCCATCCAGAATTCCTGCGCCGGGCGCTCGGGCTCTCCATCCAGATATGCGACTCCGCCGATGGGCAGCAGCGTGATGCCACGCACCGTAGCGCCATAGCGCCGCGCGACCAGGCTGTGTGCCAGTTCGTGCAACGTGACGCAAACGAAAAGAAGGGCTATCAGCACGACGCCGTAAAGAGCGCCTGCCAACCCCAGGCCGCGCCACAGGCCCCACTCCAGCGCCGCCCATAACAGCGCCAGCGCAAAGGTGATGTGAACGCGAATGTCGATACCCTTGATCCTAGCGATTCGAAAAGATGTGCCCACGTCATTCCTCCAATAGTACATACGGCAAAATCGCCGTTTCGTATCATCAAACATCACATCAGTATACCGCGCTTGTGTTAGAAACGTGTAAACGGCGCGCTAGAAAATTGTGTGAACTGATGCGTTGACAATGGGCCACTTCGCCCGTATACTGGCGGCGGAGGCAGACGTGAGATACAAGGTGTGTCCAGAGGATTTCGTCGTCGAGGAGCGCGCTCGGCTGCACCTCGTACCCCGGGGCGACTTTGCCGTCTACCGCGTGTGCAAGCGCGGCGTGACGACGCTGAACGTGCAGGCGCAGATGGCACGGGCGCTGGGGGTGCCGCAGGCCGACGTGGTCTTTCCGGCGCTGAAGGACAAGGAGGCAGTCGCGGTACAGCACGCCGCTGTGCGCGCTGCCGCCTCCCAGCAACTAACCGGCAGGGGGTTCGATGCCCGGTTTCTGGGCTACAGTCCCCGTCCGCTCACCCCCGGCGATATCTTTGCCAACCACTTTACGATCTTGCTGCGCGATCTGCCGGAAGAGAAAGCCGCGCGCATTCAGGCTCGTTCGGCGCAGGTGGCCCGGTTCGGCCTGCCCAATTACTTTGACGAGCAGCGCTTTGGCTCGCTATCGCCCGGCGAGGAGCACATCGCCAAGCGCATCCTGCGACGGGATGCCGAGGGCGCGCTGCGCGCGTATCTCACCCACTTCTTCGTCGGCGATCCGGCAGCGGTGCGCAAGTTCAAGGCCTTTGCCGCCACACACTGGGGGGATTGGGACGCGCTTTTTGAGGCCGCCCCGCGCCCGTCCAACTTTCGCTCGGTGCTCACCTACCTGCGAGACCACCCGACTGACGATCCGGCGGAGCGCGCGATGCACCACCGCAAGGCGCTCAACCTGATCACCCGGCGGCTGCTCAGCATCTACCTGTCGGCATACCAGTCCTTGCTGTGGAACCGCATCGCGGGCCGCTACCTGGAGGCCATTCTTGGAGAGACGCCACGTCAGGTCGAAATTGCCGGGGAGCGGCTACCTCTCTACGAAGAGCTCCCCTCACAACTTGACCCCGACTTGGCCATCCCACTGCCCAATCACCGGGCTCGGTACGCCGACCTGGCGGCGATCACGGCTCAAGTCCTGGCAGAGGAGGGGCTGGCGCTGGACGATCTCAAGGCGCGCATCTTGAAGCGCGCCTATCTGACCAAGGGAAAGCGTGCGCTGCTGCTTTTTCCTGAGGAGATGTCCTGCTCGTCGCCCGAACCCGACGAGCGGTTTTCCGGCCGGCGCAGGGTGACCCTCGCCTTTGCCTTGCCCCGGGGCAGCTACGCGACGTTGGTGCTGAAAGCACTGGCAGCATAGAAAAACCCCGG
>CAZWPV010000008.1:0-18647 GCA_964635485.1 uncultured Anaerolineales bacterium | reverse complement strand
CTCCCCCCCCTTGGGGGGGACAGAGGGGGGGAGCACCCGCTGTAACAGCAGCGCCTGGCGCGCCTCGGCCAGCAGGTGAGAGGAATCGTTGCTCGCCGAGCCATCGACGCCGATGCCGGTGCGCACGCCGTGGTCCAGGTAGGCGCGCACCGGCGCGATGCCGGAGGCCAGGCGCATATTGGAGCTGGGGCAGTGGCAGACACCCGTGCCCGTCTGGGCGAATAGCTCCACCTCCTCCTGGTTCAGGTGCACGCAGTGGACGTGCCACACGTCATCGCCCAGCCAGCCCAGTTCCTCGGCATAGGCCACGGGACGCTTGCCGAACCTGCGCAGGCAGAACGCCTCCTCGTCCAGTGTCTCTGCCAGGTGGGTGTGAAGCTGCACGTCGTAGGAGCGGGCCAGCGCCGCAGATTCGCGCATCAGGTCAGGCGAGACGGAGAACGGCGAGCACGGCGCGACAGAGATGCGCGTCATCGCGCAGGGCTCGGGGTTGTGATAGGTCTCGATGACGCGCCGGGTGTCCCCGAGGATGAAATTCTCGTCCTCCACGACCCGATCCGGCGGCAGCCCGCCCTGGCTCTCCCCCAGGCTCATCGAACCCCGGCAGGGCTGGAAGCGCACGCCGATCTCCTGTGCCGCGTAAATCTCGTCGTCGATGCGGCAGTCGTTGGGATAGATGTAGAGGTGATCGGAGGCCGTGGTGCAGCCGGAGAGCATCAGCTCGGCCAGACCAACCAGCGCACTGGTGTAAATCGCCTCGGGGGTCAGCCCGGCCCAGATGGAGTAGAGCGCCTTGAGCCAGCCGAACAGCGTGGCATCCTGCGCCGCCGGTACCGCCCGCGTCAGCGTCTGGTAGAGGTGGTGGTGGCAGTTGATCAGCCCCGGCAGGACGATCATCCCCTGGGCGTCGATGGTCCGGTCGGCGGCGGGGGGCAGTTCAGGGGTCGGCCCCACCTGCTCGATGGCATTATCGCGCACGAAGAGGCCACCGTCAGGGATGCAACGCTGGCCGTCGTCCATCGTCACCAGCAGGTCGGCGTTCTTCAGGAGCAACGTTCCCATAACTCTCCTCCAGTCTAGAGTGTAGCACAATTTGGTGGATTGGGAAACTCACTAGATCCAACGTTGTCACCCTGAGCAAAGCGAAGGGTCTCGCCCTGGTTTGTAAAGGTGAGATTCTTCGCCCCTTCGGGGCTCAGAATGACGCAGTATCTTGTTTGAGACAGCTAGGCTGTCCCTTTCGACCAGGATTTGGATCGACTGAAACTGGTAAATTGGTACACGTGTGATAGAATAGCGAGGCTCACACGGGAACGGGGAGATTATCGAAAACGATGCGCTCACGCGCCTGGGGACTCTTAATCGTCGTCATCATCCTGGCGGCGGCCATCCTGACTGCCCTGCTCGTCTGGGGCGGCTCAGCGGAACCCGCGCCACCCACTACGACGCCGCCCCACACGCCGATGCCTACCGCCGCCATAGCGTCGAGCACACCTACCGTGCCCCCCACGGAGCCCCCCACCCCGGCCCCACTGGTGTACGTCGTCAAGGAAGGAGACACGCTGAGCAGTATCGCCCAAGCCTACGGCGTCACCGTGCAGGAAATCGTCAAAGCCAACGGTCTGGCCAACCCCGACGTGCTCAACATCGGGCAGGAGCTCGTCATCCCGGGACACTTTATCACACCCACCGTCCCACCTCCAACAGAACCAGCGCCGACGGAGGACCCCTCCTCCGCAGCGTCTCCCACCGTGGAGCCATCTCCAGACGCGCTCCCGTCGCCGCTGCCCACTCTCACCCCATCCGGCCCGCCGGTGGTCGAAATCTGGCAGGTGCTTGGCCCAGACAGGTTGGCGGCAGAGATGGTGGTCGTGCGCAACCGAGGCGGGTCGGTCAGCCTGGAGAAGTGGACGCTATCGGATGCAGAGGGCAACGTCTTTATCTTCCCGTCGCTGATCCTCTTCACCGACGGCGAAGTGCACATCCACTCGTCCGTGGGGCAAAACACACCCACCGATCTATACTGGGGCCGCACGGTCCCGGCCTGGCACAGCGGCGAGCTGATCACGCTGAAGGATGCAGCAGAGAGCGTGGTGGATACGTACATCGTGCCGTAACTAACTCTCCTCGACCCGCTCGATCCTGGCCCCCAGCGCGCGCAGCTTTTCCTCCACCCGCTCGTACCCCCGGTCGATCTGGCGGATGTTGCGGATGATGCTCTGCCCCTCGGCACAGAGCGTGGCGATGAGGAGCGCCATCCCGGCGCGGATGTCGGGGCTCTCCACCTCATCGCCGTGCAGCCGCGAAGGCCCCTGCACTACACAGCGATGCGGGTCGCAGAGGATGATGCGCGCGCCCATCCAGATCAGCTTATCTATCCAGAAAAGACGGTTCTCGAACATCTTCTCGTGGATCAGCACCGTCCCTTGACATTGGGAAGCCAGTGCCACAGAGATGCTCATCAGATCGGCGGGAAACCCCGGCCACGGCGCGTTGGCGATCTCGGGGATCGCGCCGTCGGCGTCGGGCACGATCTCCAGCGACTGTTCGACCGGCACAAAGACGTCCGCTCCCCGCGCCTCGAATCGCACGCCCAACCGCTCGAAAACCAGGGCGACCATGCGCAGATGCTCCGGCGCGGCGTCCTTGATGAGCAGCTCACCACCGGTCACCGCGGCCAGGGCGATGTAGCTTCCCACCTCCATATAGTCCGGGCCGATGGTGTATTCCCCGCCGCCCAACCGCTCCACGCCGTGGATGGTCAGCGTGTTGGAGCCGACTCCCTCGATCTGCGCGCCAAAGCGACCCAGCATCCTGCACAAGTCCTGCACGTGCGGCTCGCAAGCGGCGTTGCGGATGACCGTCGTGCCCCTGGCAAGCACCGCCGCCATGACCGCGCTCTCAGTGGCCGTAACACTGGCCTGATCGAGGAGGATATCGGCTCCGCGCAGCCGCTCGCTCTGCAGGCAAAAGGTGCCGTCGATATCCATCCCTGCCCCCAGCGCCTTCAGCGCCAGGAAATGGGTATCCATCCCCCGCCGCCCGATCATGTCGCCGCCGGGGCGCGGCAGGCACACCGACCCCGTCCGCGCCAGCATCGGCCCGGCCAGCGTGACGGACCCCCGGATACGCCCAAAGAGATGCGCCGGCAACTCGGACGTGCGCACCTCGCGGGCGTGCAATCTCAAGCTGTGTGCATCGAGCCTCTCCACAGAGACGCCGACGGAGGACAGCAACTCACGCATCGTCCCCACGTCGCCGATGTCCGGCAGATTGCGCAGCGTGACCGGCTCGTCGGTTAGCAAACACGCCGCCATCAGGGGAAACGCCGCGTTCTTGTTTCCACTGGGCGTCACGGTGCCACACAGGGGAACCCCGCCCTCGATCACGAATTTCGCCATGCTCGATCCTCCGTGTCTAAAATCTCAACACCACTTCGTCGCCGGGATGCACTCCCAGCGCACGGGCGGCGCTCCCTTCGCGCACTGCGATCTCGAGGTGGCCGCTGCTGCCCACCAGGGCCAGCATCTCGCCGGGCGCGATCTCCGCGTAGGTACGACGCACGCCGGCGATCTCCTGCCCGGCCACCGCGACCGTCACTCCGGCGGCGTCGAACCGCGCCTGCGCCTCCGCAAAGACCGCCTCCAACGCAAGCTCATCCCCGTCCCACAGAAGCCGTCCAATACTCGTAACGAGGTTGCCGAACCGGTCGACGTGCAACACCTCGCCGACGACGCCACCTGGGGTGACCTCCAGGCTCGGCAGTGAAAGAGTGATTGGATCGGCCACTGGCGGGCCGAGATCGGCGATCGGAACTCCCGCCGCCAGGTGGGCGGCGGCAGGGGCAAAGACGTCGCGCCCGTGGAAGGTACGGCTGACGCAAGTCAGGCGGTAGCGCGGGTCGGCGAGCTCCACCAACGCCTCAACCGGCTTCCGTGCCATCACGTAGCTAAAGACGCCGTTATCCGGGCCGACGAACGTGCCCGCCGGGGTGCGCAAGGCTATAGGTCGCCGCGCGCCCCCCACGCCGGGGTCCACGACGACGAGGTGGACCGTATGCGAGGGGAAAAAGGGATACGCCGTGTAGAGCACGTAGGCAGCCTCACGGACACCCTGCGGCGCGACCTCGTGGGAGACATCCACCAAGCGAGCATCGGGGGCGATGCCGAGAATGACCCCCTTCATCGTCCCGGCGTAGCCATCAGCCGTGCCGAAATCGGTCGTGAGGGTGACGAGCGGTACCTGCGCCATTGTCGGCCATTCTACAGGCAAGCGGTGAACTCGTCAAGCACCTGAACGCATCTTTGGCCCTCGAAAAAGCAACTATCGGCATACGGGTTCCCTACGGCAGGCGAAAACGGCCCTCGCACACACTCCGCCGCAATTGGCCTGGCACAGCGCAATGTGATATAATCGCCCTGCTATGAAAGTCACCGCTAAGGGCGACTTTCACATCGCCATCAACGCCCATCTCCTATCCGGCCGAGCGTGGTACCGCAGCGCCGGAGTGCACCAATACATCTACCAGCTCCTGCGTCACCTGGAGCAGACCGATGAGGAGATGCGCTACACCATCCTGCTGGGTGAGGGCGTGCTTCCGCCAGAGGTATCATTACCCCTGCTTCGATCCCGCTGGCCTACGAGCCGGGCAGCGGCCAGAGTGGTGTGGGAACAATGGGTGCAACCGTGGGTTCTGAGACAAATCAGGGCGGATCTCGTACACGAGCCGGTTTTCATCGCGCCCCTGTTCAGCGTCTGCCCGACGATCGTCACCATCCACGACCTGAGCTTTATCCGCCTGCCACACCTGTTCCGGCCGGCCAACCGGCTCTACCTGGCGGTGATGACGCGGCTTTCGGCACGGCGCGCCCGGCGGCTGATCGCCGTCTCCGCCCACACTGCAGCAGAGAGCGCCGAGCTTTTGAGCGTGCCGAAGGAGCGGATCGACGTCATATACCATGGCGTGGGCCCAGCTTTCCGCCCACTGCCCGGCGACAAAGTCGAAGCCTTCCGCCAACGCCAAGGACTGCCGGAGCGATTCGTACTGTGCGTCGGCACGCTGGAACCACGCAAAAATCAAACCCGACTGGTGGAGGCGTTTGCTCGTATACATGATGGAAAGACCAAGCTGGTGCTTGTCGGTGGGAGAGGCTGGCTCTACGATGAGCTGTTCGCCAGAGTAAAAGCCCTAGGCTTGAGCGACGACGTCATTTTCCCGGGATACGTGATGAACGAGGAGCTTGCCCTGTGGTATAACGCCGCGACAGCCTTTGTATACCCATCGCTATACGAAGGGTTTGGGATGCCAATCCTGGAAGCGCAGGCCTGCGGCACGCCGGTGGTGGCCTCGAACGCGCCGCCGCTGCCCGAGGCGGCCGGCGACGCAGCCCTGCTGGCAGATCCCTACGACGTAGAGATGCTGGCAGCGCGTCTGAACCAGGTGCTGACGGACGGGACACTGCGATCTGACCTGCGAGAACGCGGCCTGGCCCACGCAAGCCAGTTCACCTGGACACGCACGGCGCGGGAGACGGTGCGTGCCTACCGGCACGCTGTGTCTACCGACGCGCGTTGGAAAAAGGAGTGAGGATGTGAAAGCCAGTAAACGCGCTCCTTGGTGGGTCATCCCTCTCGACATCGTGCTGATCAACGCCAGCATGCTGTTGGCCTATTGGGTGCGCTACGAGCTACAGTGGTTCCGCGATGTCAGCTACTACCACCCGATGACGGCATACATCCCCTTCAGCATCCTCCTCACCATCCTGATGTTGGCGGCCTTTCACATAGACCGTGTCTATCGGCAGTGGCGCGGGCAACAGTGGCTGGATCACGTGTATCACATCATCAACGCCGCAGCCAAGTCGGTCGTCATACTCTTTGCCGCCACCTTCTTCATCGACATTTTCCGGCCACTTGAGTACTCGCGACTTCTCTTCCTGCAAGCCGGCGTAATCGTCACCCTGCTGCTGAGCCTGGCGCGGCTGGCGCAGCTTTGGGCCGAGAGCCTATTACGGACTCGGGGCGTCGGCGTCTCGCGCGTCATCATCGTCGGCGCAGGCGAAGCGGGACGCACAGTCATGCGCACCACCGTAGCGCGGCCCGAGTTAGGGTATCACATCGTCGGCTTTGTGGATGACAACCCCGAAAAACAGACCAACATAGGCCGCTTCAAGGCCTTGGGACCCGTCGATAGCCTACCCCAACTGATCGAGGAAGAGACCGTGGACGAAGTCATCATCACCCTGCCGTGGATGTCCCATCGCAAGATCATGCGCATCGTGCGCGAGTGTGCGCAGCGGCAGGTGAGCGCCCGCATCGTGCCCGACCTTTTCCAGATGAGCCTCAGCCAGGTGGACGTGGACGATCTGGGGGGAGTGCCCCTGATCGGCGTGCGAGAGGTCGGCTTCAGCTTAAGCGCGCTAGTGATCAAGCGTGCAGTGGACATCGTAGGGGCGATAGTGTGCCTGTCGGCAGCGGCCCCTCTGATGGCCCTAATCACATTGGCCATCAGGATCGACTCGCCCGGCCCGAGCATCTTTCGCCAGACCCGCGTAGGGCTAGGCGGTCAGTTGTTCGAGATGTACAAGTTTCGATCGATGCGCCAGGGGGCCGAAGGGGAACTGGAGGACTTGCGCGAGTTGGACGAGGTCGACGGCGTTACCTTCAAGATCAAAGAGGACCCCCGCGCGACACACATGGGTCGCTTCCTGCGGCGCACCAGCCTCGACGAGCTGCCGCAGTTTTGGAACGTCTTGCGGGGCGAAATGAGCCTAGTAGGCCCACGCCCCAATCTTCCCGAGGAAGTCAGCCGCTACGTGGAATGGCACAAAAAGCGGCTCCAAGTACCCCCTGGTATAACAGGGATGTGGCAGGTCAGTGGCCGCAGCCTGCTCAGTTTTGACGAAACGGTGCTGCTTGATCTCTATTACGTTGAAAACTGGTCTCTATGGCTTGACTGTAAAATCCTATTGCGGACAGTCCCCACGGTGCTCACCGGAGAAGGTGCGTTCTAGCCCAGCGTGCCGCCCTCTGGTCCCTTGCCAAGCATATAAAAGCAACGATATCCTACGGCGCAGGAACGGGTTTGCCCTAAACCAGACGGACACCTCCTCAGGGGTCGGTTGCCGTCTATACTCAACCCGCATCGTCGCACGAGTGGCCACCAGACTCAGGAACCGACCCCGCCAGGGCTCGTCCAGAGAAAACAAATCCTCAATGAGCGAATCCATAATCATCACCAGTGCCATTCTCTTTGTTGCAACTCGCTCTACGCAATCGAGGTCGTCAGATTTGTTTGTACGGTCGCCCACCAAGAACGAGACAAGCCTGGTATTAGGCAAAACGTCAAGCCGCGCCTTATACCAGCCCGTCCCAGGAAAACTACCCCTGACTATGATGCCAGACTAGCGCCCAACCACCCTCGGTTGGCACAATGCACCGGCGAACGACTCTAGCGTATCCGCCTTCACTGCAAGCAGGATCTGTCGCTCCGTTTCAGTCAGGCCGAACGAGTCTACGATCTCTCGCCGATGTCCGTTGAGCATACATTCGCGGAAGGTGGGATCGGTGAGCGCCGTCCAGATCAGCTCATCGATTCGATGTGTAGGCATCTTCTACTCCCCCGTCGCAGCTAGCTACCGCCACCGCCCCCTCTTATTGGAGTAGCCATCATTCCCACTGCACCAGGGAACGAGTTCTCCACCGGTACAAGACCGGGAACTGCAGCAGAAGCGGCTAAAGCAATAAGCGCAGCCAAGGCCACCGAAACCAGCATCATTTTAACTTTTCTAGTCATTACTCTCCACCACGTTCAAATTATGCAAATAGAATACCACCCATCTATAAACAAACCTCTTAACAAACAAGAGGTTGCCCAAAGGCAACCTCTACAAAGCAAAACAACCCTACGGTAGATCATCAGACCCGCAATCTACCCCGGCCCTTCCCCCGAGATGCGTTCGTAGAGTTGTCTCGTCTCCTGCGAAGGTCGCAACCCCAACTCATCCTTCAATACACCCTCACAACGATAATATTGAGCCAGCGCCTTTGAACGTTGGCCAGCTTCAATGTAGCAATGCATAATTCGTCGATGAATATTCTCCTGTAACATATCCACTTCCAAAGCTTGCCTATACCAATCGACAGCACCTTCGAACTCCCGTCGCGCTTCATAGCACCTTCCCATTCCAATCAGCGCCTCAATATACATCTCTCGCAGCGCTTCGCGCTTGGATACACACCAGATCCGCTCAACCTCGAGCAAAAAGTCGCCCCGGTAGAGCGCCAGCGCGCGCTGCCACAGATCTTCGGCCTGCCAATCGTGAGGCGGCAAAAGACGCGCGCGGGCGACCAATGCCTCAAACTCCTCCACATCGAACCAGTAACTCACATCACCTAAACGGTAACACCCTTCTTCCGCTACTACGACCTGCGTACCCACAGCACGGCGCATTCGGTGGAGCGTCGTGTGAAAGCTATTGCGCATCTTTTTTGCGGGCAACTCAGGCCAGAATACCGCCCCGATGACATCCCGTTCTAATGGCCCGTGCAAAAGAATGTAGAAAAACAACTCCTTGGCCATTGCCGCCTGCCAATCAGAAGACGAGAGCATTTGCCCATCGCGAATAACCTGGCCCTCCCCAAAAGCGTAAATCTTCAAATAGGGTGCTACCCCCTCTTCATCTCTCGCATTAGTCTGCAACCGCTGACGGCCGAAAGATCTCAATGCCTCCACCTTATCGGCAATGTCTTGACAAACTATCACGCCTTTGTCGATACCCAGATTCAATAGGGAAGTGGCATGTTGTGCTTCCACAACTGCAAATTGACAAGTGCCGATCCCTTCTGCTACATCCAAGACCCGACGCAATGCGGCGACAGCCTGCCCCGTATCCCCTGCCAAGAAGTGGGCTTTGGCCAGCAAAAAGTAAGCACGCCCCAACTCACGGTTCGCCCGGCAATGTCCCAAAAAGTCGATACCGGTGGAAAGCACACCAAGGCCCTCATCAACTTTGCCACTCTCCGCCAACACAATCCCCTCAGCCACAGGCAACAAACCCTGTGTCTCGAAATCTAGCCCCTTTTCCTCAGCCAATCGCCTTGCTCTTTGAAGTATAGTACAAGCCTTCGCCAGGTCTCCTTGCCAACGATGCATATCTGCCTGAGCTAATAAAACATAAACTGCAAAACTGGGCTCGGTTTCCTCAGCCAACCGCCAGCCCGCGTCATAGAGAGGGCTGGCGCGTTCATAGAGCCCTATGTCACGGTAAAGGTCAGCCATCCCCACTGCGATATAGGCTTGATTGCACGGATCGTCCCCGCGACGCGCTATTGCCAAACCTTCCTCGTACAACGCCAGTGCCTCTTGGTATTCTCCGCGCAGGTGGTGGAGGCATCCAAGATTGTTTAGCGTCATCGCCAGAGGTACTGACGCACCTAATCGCCGAACAATGGCTAGAGCCTCGCTAAAGCATAAAGCAGCTTCACCAAGACGCCCAAGGGTAACAAGCGCATCTCCAAGGTCCTGCAGAGAATTGACAATATCGTACGGGCTGCCAATCTCCCGGTATAGTGCCAATACATCTTCCAACCTGTCAACTCCCTCATCCAGACGCCCGAGCCCGACATAGGCCTTCCCAATATACCTTTGGGCGTGCACCTTTTCTATCGCATCTTCTGGACTCAGCACCTCTAGTGCCATTCGCGCATCTTCAATCGCGTTTTCATATCGGCCCTCAAAAAGCTCCAGCAATGCGCGTTGGCTACGAATCTTGGCCAGATTGGCAACGCGTTCCTCAGAAGCGCTAAAGCCCTCTTCAGCATAAGCCAGCGCCTGCCAAGCACCGTCGAAATCGTATCGATCGGTGAGCACTGTACTCTGATACAACACCAACCGCGGCGCTTGAGATTTGACCGAGTCAGGAAGACGCTCAACCCAGCCTAACAGCGTCTCAACCCGCCCACGCACAAACCACTCCCGCGCCACTCGCTCCATCAGCGCCATCGCTTCTGGATACGCCTCAGCAGCCAGGTAATGATACACCGCCTCTTCCACATCATTGGCCTCGTCGAACCAGGCCGCCGCTCGCAGGTGAAGCTCACTATAGATAGACAAGTCACGGAGACGTAGTTGCTGATGCAAGAAATCTCGAAACAAGTTGTGGTACCGAAAAGTTGCCCCGCCTCCCTGGCCAAAGCGAGTGATAAAAAGATTGCGCCGCTCCAGTTCCGCCAACATATCGTTCGGCTCCCTGATCTGGAGCACCTCTCGACACAACGGCACAGACATCTCGCGTAGCACGGACGACGTGCACAGAAAGTGCTGCACGTCAGGCGGCTGTCGATCCAGCACCTCCGCAGCCAGGTAGCCGTACGCCTCCGCACTGGCTCCCCTCGCATCGAACAGGGTCGCCTGCGCATCCTCGCGCAACAGATCGGCCAGAAGCAAAATGCCCGTGATCCACCCCTCAGAACGTGCAGCGATTGCCTGCGCCCGTTCTTCAGATACCTGAAGCTGTGATAACTGCAAAAGCTCGCGAATCTCCTGAGGAGTGAAACCCAAGTCGCGGGCCGCCAGGCCCACGAGCTGTCGCTTGGCAACCAGGTACGTAACGGGGACATCGGGCAGCGCACGGCTGCCCAGCATCAAATGGCAGTTAGGGGGCAGAATCTCGAGGAAACGGCGCACGAACCCCCGGATACCCAAGGTGCCATCCAGAGATTCATAGTTATCGACAATGGCCACAAAAGACGCATCAAGCGCGAGAATCTCGTTGGCCAGTTCTTCGACGACGCCGACCGGAACATGGACAGAGTCACCGGCCAGAGACAGCAATGTAGCCCGAGTGCGCTCGCCAAAGCCGGAGAACTGCTCACCGATGGACTCCACCAGATACTCGACAAAAATCCCCAAATCTCGGTCGCGCTCATCGGCAGTGTACCAGCACACAGGAACGGAGCTGTGCTGCGCAAAGTCTACCAGCGCCGAGGTCTTGCCGTAACCAGCCGGCGCGGAGACGAGCGTCAGCTTGCACTCAAGGCCACGCTCAATGACCTGGCATAAGCGCGGCCGGTGCAGGAGGCCGGCAGGGCTGGGCACCAGGAGTTTGGAACGGACAAGGGGCGATTCAGGAATACCCACTGCTTTGCAGACTCCAAAAGGCTGTTTGCCTCCCTTCGAACGTAGTATACATCACCAATCCCTCTGGAGCAAATAGGCGTATTCCACACCCCACACGATCCTTTGCTTTACAAGGGGCAAGCGGTAAATGCACTAGCCCCGGAATGGGCGTCCTTGCGCATCTCCCCCACCCGTTGTATTATACCTGTGGGAATTATGAAGATCTATTTTGCCGGCTCGATTCGCGGAGGGCGCGACGATGTAGCGCTGTACAGGCGCATCATCGCGCTGCTGTCGGATCACGGGGAGGTGCTCACCGAGCACGTGGGGAGTGAAGGGCTGACACCCACCGGGGAAGATGCGCTCTCGGACGAGGAGATTTACGCGCGGGACATGGCGTGGCTGGCGCAAGCCGACGTCGTGATCGCCGAGGTCACCACACCCAGCCACGGTGTGGGGTACGAGATCGCCCAGGCCGAGGCGATGAACAAGCCACTGCTGTGCATCTATCGCCTCGGTGTGGGACGGCGGCCTTCGGCGATGCTGGCAGGTAACCCCGCGACGCGATGCGAGGACTACGAAAGCATAGAACAGCTCAAGTCTATCTTGGCACGTTTCCTACGCGCCATCCCCTAGCTTTGCCCCACACCGGCTGCAGAAGCGCGCTTCTCTCGGTGAGAGGAACCCACAATTTGGACAAGCCACTGGCTGCGCGTCTGCCAGGCTCCCGCCACAGGCCGAACACATCCCCACCCCGACGGGGTTTCCCACCCCGCAGTAGGGGCAGGCCACCACCATCTGCTTCTCCGACATGCCGAGCTTGGCCCCGACGCTATCGACATAGTGCTGGACCGCCGCCCACACCTGATCGGGCAGTGTCAGTTTGCCCACGTCGCGGGCGATGTCGTCGATGCGCCCCAGGAGCGAAAGCGGGTTAACCAGCGCCCCCAGCCCGGTGATAGCCAAGCTGGCCGCCGCATCCAGCCAGCGCTGCTCGCCCACTGTCACGCGCACGCCGCCCTCGATCGGTGCCAGGCCCACGCTGAGTGCCGAGCGCGCCGCACCCCAACCCCACTGGCGCGTGGCGATCTGCACCATCAGGTGCCCTTCCTGCCCGCGCACCATCTGCGCCATCAGGTCGCCGTGATTGAAACGCGCCATCAGTGCTTCAGCCAACCCCTCGGCATCTATCTCCCCTCGATATGTCCTTTGCTCCATCTCTCAACTCCTGCTATCTCTACGCAGCACACCCGCGAAAGTTGCCCCAAAATGGCGGCCTCCTCAGCACGGCATTGTAACATCGGCTCTCCAGGAGGTCAACCACTATCCACTTGACTATCGGGCGATATGGGGGTATCCTTTTGCCAGTACGCACCACGAAAACGGGGAGGCTGCCTGTGTACAAGATTCTGGAAAAAGAGGTGCTTGGAGACATCAACAAGCTGATGGTCATTGAGGCGCCCGAGATTGCGCGCAAGGCGCAACCAGGCCAGTTCATCATCTTACGCATTGACGAGTACGGGGAGCGCATCCCGCTGACCATTGCCGATTTCGACCGGGAAGCGGGCACGATCACCATCATGTTCCAGGAGGTCGGCAAGACGACGATGCAACTGGGAACCCTCGAACCGGGCGGCGAGCTGGCTACTTTCGCCGGTCCGCTGGGGCATCCGACCGAGATTGAGGATTACGGCACCGTCGTCTGCGTCGGAGGCGGCACCAGCATCGCCATCATCTATCCCATCGCGCGGGCGCTGAAACAGGCCGGGAACACGGTCATCTCCATCATCGGCGCGCGCAAAAAGGATTTGCTCTTCTGGGAGGATCGGATGCGCGCCGTCAGCAACGAGCTAATCATCTGCACCGATGACGGCTCCCACGGGCGCAAGGCACTTGTTACCGAGCCGCTTAAGGAACTACTGGAGCAGCGCGCTATCGATCGCGTTTGGGCCATCGGGCCGGCGATCATGATGAAGTTCTGCGCGGCGACGACAGAGCCCTTTGGTGTGCCCACCATCGTCAGCCTAAACACAATCATGATCGACGGAACGGGCATGTGCGGCGGATGCCGTGTGCAGTTGACCGAAGGCGCCAAGTTCGTCTGTGCCGATGGCCCCGAGTTCGACGCGCACAAAGTGGACTGGGACCTGCTGCTGGCGCGGCAGCGGTTCTATCTCGACGAAGAAAAACAGGCCGTCGAACATTGGGAGCACGAGTGCAAGCTGGAGGCAATGACGTGACCGAATTGACCAACCGCGAACGCATGAAAATCCCCCGCCAGGAGATGCCGACGCAAGACCCGGAGGTCCGGCGGACGAACTATGACGAGGTCGCCCTGGGTTTTACGCCAGAACTGGCGCAGCAGGAAGCCAACCGGTGCATCCAATGCAAGAAACCCAAGTGCGTTGAGGGCTGCCCGGTGGGCGTCCCCATCCCCGAGTTCATCAAGGCCCTGCGGGAGGGCGACATCGAGGGCTCTATCCGGACGATGAAGGAGAAGAATAACTTACCCGCCATCTGTGGCCGGGTCTGCCCACAGGAGACACAGTGCGAGGCCATGTGCGTGCTGGGCAAGAAGGGCAAGCCGGTGGCCATCGGCAGACTGGAGCGGTACATCGGGGACTATGAGCTAACCCACCGCACATGCCCGCTCGTGCGCCCCGCATCCACCGGCAAGCGCGTAGCCGTCGTCGGCACCGGCCCGGCCGGGCTGACGTGCGCGGTCGATTTGGGGCGGCAGGGGCACGAGGTCGTCATGTTCGAATCGCTGCACAGCCCTGGCGGCGTGCTGGTCTATGGCATCCCCGAGTTCCGCTTGCCCAAGAGCGTGGTCCACGCCGAGATCGACTATGCCGCCGAGTGCCTGGGCATCCGGGTGCGCACCGACGCGGTGATCGGGCGGCTGTACACCATCGACGAGTTGTTGAATGAGGAAGGCTTCGACGCCGTCTTTCTGGGAACCGGAGCCGGGCTGCCGTCGTTCATGCGCATCCCCGGCATCAACTACAACGGCGTCCTCTCGGCCAACGAGTTCCTGACCCGCGTCAACCTGATGAAGGGCTACCGATTCCCCGAGTACGACACTCCGGTCAAGGTGGGCAAGAAGGTCGCCGTGATCGGCGCAGGGAACGTGGCGATGGACGCCGCCCGCTGCAGCCTGCGGCTGCAAGCGCTGCAAGAGGTGAAAGGCGCCGAGGTACACATCGTCTACCGCCGCTCGCCGGCCGAGGTGCCCGCCCGCGCCGAGGAGTTTCACCACGCCGAAGAGGAAGGCGTCATCTTTGACTTTCTGACCAACCCGGTGGAGATCTATGGCGACGAGAACAAGGTCGTGAGCGGTATGCGGTGTATCCGCATGGAACTGGGCGAGCCCGACGATAGCGGCCGCCGGCGCCCCATCCCCATCGAAGGCTCCGAGTTCGACATGGACGTAGACATGGTCATCATGGCACTGGGCACCAGCCCCAACCCCATCGTGTTTATAGACGCCGGCGGACTGGAGCGCTCCAGGTGGGGCACGATTGTCGCGAACGAGGAGACGGGACAGACGACAAAGGCGCGCGTGTGGGCCGGAGGCGACGTAGTCACCGGCGCGGCCACCGTCATCAGCGCGATGGGAGCCGGTAAGCGCGCCGCCGCAGACATCGATCGCTACCTGGAAGGCGAGAGCAGCCCCTGGTAAGCAACGAGGGTCACAAAAGCCAGCGCCGCTCTTTCGAGCGGCGTTTTTGTTTATAGCCCGTCCAAGCCACCCTCACCCCAACCCTCTCCCTGCTAGGGAGAGGGAACTGAATGGGTTAGATTCTCAGGGGGTCGGCGTTGGAGTAGGCGTCGGCGTCGGGGTTGGCTTGATCCACACAAACGTCCGTACCGCACTGATATTGCCAGCTTTCCAATAGGCTAACTTGCCGCCTTTACTCTCGACCTCCCGTACTACCACCACCTGCCACTGGAACTCGGGCGTCTGGCCCTCTGCTTCCAACAGGAGATCAAAAGGCACACGCCAAATCGTGGCACGGGTGTAGAACGTGTGCTCCCTCGCACCATCGGGGAAGAGGAGCGTTGCCTCATACCACTCGGCTTCGTCGAGCACGCCGACCGCCGCCCACTGCAAAACGATAGGCGACGCAGTGCCTGCCAGAGTTGCGCCATCGGGCGGACCGAGGAGCGCGGGTGCAGCGTAGGGAGGAATGGGCGTCGGCGTGGCGAGTGGATTGATCGTCGGTTCGGAACTAGGGACCGGCGTCCCCATTGGGATGATGATCGACTGCCCGACGAATATGTCATCGCTGCCGACGGGCAACTGATCGGCGTTGGCCTCACGGATGAGCACTATCGACACGCCGTATTCCTCGGCAATCGAGCTGAGCGTGTCTCCCCGCTTGACCACGTAAATGATGAAATTGCCGGGCGTCGGCGTGGGTAGACTCGGGTCAAGCGTGGGTGTAGCCGTCGGCGTGAGCGTCCCGGCAGGGATGAGCAAAACGTATCCAACCGGCAGCGCCTCCGGCTCCAAGCCCGGGTTCAAGGCCAGAATATCCGGAACCGATGTGCCGAACATCTCGGCGATGGCACTGAGCGTATCCCCTGGCTGTATCTGGTAGGTGAGCGGCGGCATCGGGGTGGGCGTCGAGGTAGGCGCAGGCGTGCGCGTGGGCCTGGGGGTCGGTGTGACCGTGGGCGTCTGTGTAAACGTAGGCGTAGGTTCTGTATCCAGCGGTTGCGCGTTCATCAACGCATACAGCCCGTAGAACCCCGCCGCCAGGAACACCACGGTCAACCCGATCACGATCAAGGGCCTGGCCCACCTGGGCAGCTTTTTCTCGTGAGGTTCTTCCTCCCCTGCCTCTGCCCCGGCCTCTTCCTCTTCAAGCGAGGCCCCGCACATCAGGCAGCTCGTCGCCATCGCGGCTACCCGGGCGCCGCAAACGGGACACAGACGGTGCTCCTCTTCCGGGAGTTGGACTTCTATCTCTTCGGCCATATCAACTCGTCAGAACAGCGGGGCGTATGATAGCACAGAAACGAGAATTGACAAACGCGGCAGGAGCATCGCGCCGCGCGAATTGACCTCCGTTCAAAGTTGAGATATACTGGCGCTGTGTCAGAAAGAAACCGCTTCTCTAGTCTCAGTATATCCAGACTCTGGCTCGTAGCGCGCGCCAAAGCGCCGACTACGAACGAGGTCTTGGATCTGCTGAGTCAAGCAAGGAGGTAGCCTCATGTCCCTACTCGACACGGTGAAATCCTGGTTCACTCCCCACAAGCCGCTCTCCAAGGAGATCGTGCACTACCAGACTCCGCCCGACGCAGAGACGCAATACCGGCTACACCTGCGCATCGAGCCGGATGGGCGCGGGCTGCTGGTCATCAACGCGGCCACCGTCCTGCACCTCAACCAGACCGCCGCCGAGTATGCCCGCCTGCTGATCCAGGGCGCCGACGACGAGGAGGCAGCCAAGGCCATCGCCGGGCGGTATCGCGTCGGCAAGGCCCAGGCACTCGAGGACTATCGCCAACTGCGCGACCACATCCTCACCCTGGCCACCACCGTCGATCTCGACCCGGTGACCTATCTCGGACTGGAGCGGGCGGAGCCTTTCTCGGCCGAGACCACGGCCCCTTACCGCGCCGACTTGGCGCTGACCTATCGGATGGACGCATCCGGCGCGCTCGATCCCGGCGCACACAAGCAGGTGGATCGCGAGCTGACCACCGAGGAGTGGCAGCAGGTCTTGCAGAAGCTATGGGATGAGGGTGTGCCCCACGTCTGTTTCACCGGCGGGGAGCCGACGCTGCGAGAAGACCTGGTCGCGCTGATCCGCTACGCCGAGGAACTGGGCCAGGTGACGGGGCTGCTGACCAACGGCTGCTGCCTGCAGGACCAAGCCTATCTGGATGAACTGCTGCTGGCCGGCCTCGATCACCTGCAGATCACGCTGACCTCACACCGGGCCGAGGTGCACGACCGCATCATCGGCGTGGAAGGGGCCTGGGCACAGGCGGACAGGGGTCTGCGCAACGCCATCGATGGCGATATCTACGTCGTCGCCCACGTCGCCATCACGCCGGAGAACGCCGACAGCGTGATAGAGACGGTGGCCTACCTGGCCGAGGCGGGCGTGCCCGCTGTGGCACTCAGCAGCCCGCTGCGAGACGCTTCGGAGGAAGAATCCCAAAAGTTGCAGGAAGCCTTGGATGAAGCCCAGAGCGCCGCCTACGCCCACGGACTGACGCTGGTCTGGGACCTGGCCGCGCCCTACTCCCACGTGAACCCGATAAAGGCGGAGGCCGACCTATCGCCGGAGCGCATCGTCCGCCAGCATCTGTACGTCGAACCCGACGGAGATGTCCTCCCAGCCCAGGGATACAACGTCGTCATGGGCAACATCCTGCGCGATCCCTGGGAGACCATCTGGGAGAACCCGGAGCGGGGCTAGAAACCCGGTTTTTGCCGGGTAAAGACCGGGTCTATGACACCTGACGAATGGCACGCCTGGTTCATCCAACAGGCCGGTTGGACGCGGCAAACGCGGCGGTGGCTCTACCGGCGGGCAAAACTGAGCCAGGCCAGGGACGTCCTCGAGGTCGGCTGCGGCACGGGCGTGATCACCGAGGAATTGGCCCAATTGGGAGCCAACGTGGTGGGGCTCGATATCGATCCTGCGATGCTGATCTTTACCAGTCAACGGGAAACACACGCGATCTATGTCCAGGGAGATGGTCACGCGCTGCCGTTTCCCGACCGCGCGTTTGACGCGGTCGTGTGCCACTACCTGCTGCTGTGGCTGGCACAGCCGGAGCGGGGCGTGCGGGAGATGGTGCGCGTAACCAGGCCGGGCGGTCGCGTGCTGGCCTGCGCCGAGCCGGATTACGGCGGCCGCATAGATCATCCACCCGAGTTGGCCGCCCTGGGCCGACGCCAGACGGAGGCCCTGCGCGGGCAAGGGGCCGATCCCGAGGTTGGCCGCCGGCTGGGCGAGATATTCACCGCCGCCGGCCTCCAGGCGACGGTGGGAACGATGGCCAACCAGTGGCACGCCCCGCCCAAGCCCGACGCTGCGCCTGACGGCGAGTTCGAGGCCGAGTGGAGAATGCGGGAACACGACCTGGCTGGTATTCTGGCGGCAGAGGACCTGCGCCGACTACGCGCCATGGATCGCCGGGCGCTGGAGGAAGGCCGGCGCACGCTCTTTGTCCCGACGTTTTACGCGCTTGGATGGAAAAACTATTGACAGCCCTCCGACGCGATGCTATACTGGAACCCGTCGCTAACCAATACGTAGGTAATAAGGGAGCAGAACATGTCCACAGAAAAAACCGTCGGTTACACCATTGCTTACGTCCTGATCGTCCTCGGTCTGATTGTCGCCTGTATCCTGATCTTCTTTGGCGTCCTTGCCATCTGGGGAGCTTTCACGCCGGGAGGAGGACAGCCCGATCTACTAGTCATGGGGGGGATTACCGTGGGTATCGGCCTCGTCATCACCACCCTAGCCGTCGGCGTCTTTGTATTCCTGCGCATTCG